>JADGQU010000174.1 GCA_017881545.1 Gemmatimonadaceae bacterium | reverse complement strand
TGGGGCGGCCTGCTCTCGCTGAAGGGAACGCTCAATTTCGAGGGATCAACAATCAAGCGCGGCGAGCTGAACGCGGGCATCTACGGCGAGGGTTACATCGATCGCCGCCATCCGCACACTTATCTTCACGAGCTGGCGCTCACATCGGAGCGAAGGTTTGGGGGAGACGCTGTGAGTGGCGTGTCCATCACGATAGGAAAGGGCTTTGCGCCCTTCGGCACCGATGACCCAATGGCGCGGCCGTTCGAGAAATATCCGATCAACCACCATCTTGCGCAGATCCTCGAGCGCGCCGTCGCCATCGGCGCGCTGCGCGCCGGCCCGTGGATCCTCGAGGGAGGGGCGTTCAACGGTGATGAGCCAACGGGTCCCGGAGACACTCCCAACCGCAACCGTTACTGGGATTCGTGGTCGGGCCGGATCACGTTCGTTCCCTGGCCACAGGGTGAGTTCCAGACCAGCTACGCACGCGTGAAATCCCCCGAGAACCCCGACGGGGGCGGCGCCGATCAGCACAAGCAGAGCGCGTCTATTTGCCTGGAAGATGTCCAGCATTCCGGCTACGCCCTGATCGAATGGGCCCGCACCGGAGACTACGTCGGGTCGTCGCGCACGTTCGCCTACACGTCATTGCTCGCAGAAACCTGGGCGCGATACGATCGGCTGAACGGCGCGCTCAGGCTCGAGCGCACCGAGCGGCCGGACGAGCAACGTCTCTCCGACCCGTTCAGAATACCGGTTCCAGCCAGCGATCTCAGCATTGCGGGTCGCTCCCGCTGGACGATCATCACCGCGCGAGTCGCCGCTTCCCTCGTGAATGCCGGAGCGTTCAGTGTCGAGCCGTTCGCCGAAGTTGCGCAAGCTCGCGTCAGTCCGACTCTGCGGCCGTCGGGATTCGATCCGCGCCAGTTCTATGGATCCGATCGCCTCTGGAGCGTGTCCGTCGGCGCCAAAGTGGCGTTCGGGATGTCTCACATGCGAATGGGCCGGTACGGAGTCGCGATCGCTAAGAAACCCGCGGCCGGAATGGGTGGCATGAAGATGGGGGACATGTAGAATGCGCTTCCCGATCCTCGCGTGCGCGATCGTCGCGCTTGCATGCGGATCCGATAGTCCGGTGATGCCGGTGACGGGCTCTCATGCGCTCACCGTATTCGGAATGGGCATGGTCTCGGACCGCTTTACCGCGGAGGTCTGGGTCCAGGGGAACATCGCCTATACGACTACCTGGGGAAATCGCAGCGCACCGGGGAACGCTATCAAGATCTGGAATGTCACGGGCAACACGCCCGCGCTGATCGACTCCCTGATCGTGCCCGGCGCGAGCACGCTCGGGGATATTCAAGCGAGTGACGACGGACAGCTGCTCGTTGTCGCGACCGAGTTCTCGCCGGGCTCGATCGTGATCTACAGTCTCGCCGATCCGGCCAAGCCTCAGCTCATCTCGCGCTACAGCAGCGCGCTCACTGATCCGGGAGTGCACACGGCGGAAGTGCAGCGAGTGAACGGCCAGCTCTACGCGTTCCTGTGCATCGATCCACGCGCCGGATCGCCCGCCCGTCTCGTGATCGTGGACCTGTCCGATCCGGCCGTGCCGACGCAGGTATTCACTGCGGCAATGGGAAAGCCGTTCGTACACGATGTCTTCGTTCGCGATGGAATCCTCTTCACGGCTCTTTGGGATGATGGCGTCACGATCTGGGACATCGGTGGCGCTGGGAGTGGCACCATCGCGAATCCGATCGCGCTCGGCAACGTGAAAACAGTCGGAGGCGAGGTCCACAACATCTGGTGGTTTCACAACGGCGCCAACGGAGAGAAGCGATACGCGTTCGTAGGCGAGGAAGGGCCCGGCGCCGTCGGCGTCAGGTCCAGTGGCGACATCCACGTCGTCGATGTCAGCAACTTCGCGTCGCCGCGCGAAGTCGCGTTCTTCCACCTTGATGGAGCGGGTACTCACAACTTCTCCGTCGATGAGAGTCGCGGCATCCTCTACGCCGCTTACTACAACGCGGGTGTGAGGGCGATCGACGTGACCGGCGACCTGTCGAGCTGCGCGGACGCGGACAAGGGTTCGCTCGGGCGGTGCGACCTCGCCAAAATGGGCCGAGAGGTCGCGCATTGGCCTGACGGAACGGGGGGCGTCTATGTCTGGGGTGTGAAGCTGATCGGGTTGCGCCTCTACGCCTCCGACATGCTCAGCGGGCTCTGGAAGCTGGGCCCCGTGTCCTTTCCGCCGGACTGAAACGAGGCCCCCTTCAAACCGTATGGGGGTCAGGGATTGTCCAACCCTGACACAACCCGACGGAGTTCTCCAGATGAATCGACAGTTTCGCGGTGCTGCCTTCGCGGCGGCGCCTTTTTTAATCGGCACGGCAGGATACGCTCAGTCGTCCGTCCCATATTCCGCGCCGAGGAATGCTGTAGTCGACGCTTCCGGTGCAAAGTCCGTCGAGGTGGAGGCAGGCGCGGGAACGCTCCGCGTCGAAGGCAAAGCCGGTCTGCGGCAGGTACAGGTAACCGGTACCGCGCGCTCATCTTCGCAGCAATTCCTCGCCAGGATCAAGCTGATCGCCGAGCGGCGCGGGGATGTCGTGTTCATCAAGGCGGACATTCCTGAGAACAAGTGGAGCTACAACGACGACAACTACGACGCCTCGCTCGATCTCGTGATCGAGGTTCCGCAGGGCATCAACGCCGACGTCTCCGACGGCAGCGGCGATGCCAAGATATTGAATGTGGGCTCCCTCGAGGCGACCGACGGCTCGGGATCGTTCTCCGTGATCGGGGCTGCGGGATCGGTTCGCATCACCGACGGCTCGGGTGATCTCACGATCGAGAACGTCGGCGGCGACGTGACGGTGGATGACGGCTCGGGCGACATAAACGTCCGCAACGTGACGGGATCCTTTACGGTCTTGAGCGATGGCTCCGGCGGCATCTACGCCACTGACGTGCGCGGCTCGGTGGTCGTGCAGAACGATGGATCCGGCAGCATCGAAGTGAACAAAGTCGGCAAGGATTTCAAGGTCGAATCAAAGGGGAGCGGCAGCATCGACTACGCCGAGGTGTCGGGGCAGATCGACATCCCGGAGCGCCATCGTGACCGGCGTCACGGGAGAAGCGAGCGGTAGTCTTCTTGACGGGGCGGTTGCACGTCTGTATGGAGTGCGCTTAAGGCGCGCGGGGCGCATCCTCACCGGCGCATTCGCGTTCGCGGTGGAGCCGGCAAGCACCTGATCCGTTCGCTCCAGTCGTGCACGGCACGAAGTCGTGCACGTTTATTGCCGCAGTTCCCACCAACTGTGCGGGGAACGGAATGCGCGGATGAGCGTCTTCCTCAGGAATTTTTTCCCCGCTTTCAATGGAGAACGAAATGCGCTTTCTGGCAATCAGCTTCTGTGCTCTTGCTATGCTCCCGGCTGCATCGCACGCCCAACAGGCAGCACAAGCCTCAGTGAAGGGCCCCACGGTGCAGGCTGCGTCGGTCGGGTTTCGCGTGAACGAGGCGAAGGTCGACGCAACTACGAAGGTCAACGCGACTGCGGTCCGTCCGCATCAGGGGCAGGACGTGGCACTAATGGTCGTTGGCGTGGGTGCGATGATCGCGGGCGCGCTCGTCGGGGGAAACGCCGGAACCATCATCGTCATCGGCGGCGCGGGGATGGCGCTGTTCGGCCTCTACCACTACCTCGAATAGGGCTTAGCTGTCGCCCTCGACGTGCAGCGTTCCTGAGCTGACGAGGACCGAGGAGCCGCCGACTCTTATCGCGGCCAGTTGTCCCCGCTTGAGATCGACCTCCATCTCGAGCCTGCTCGGCCTTCCCATCTCGACGCCCTGATCGACCGTCCAGCGGAGCGTGCCGTCGCGCGTCTCCGCGCGCAGTGCCAGGAATCCGGCAAGGGCGGCGCAAGCGCTGCCGGTTGCCGGATCCTCACCGATGCCTAACCCGGGTGCGAACATTCGCGCCCGGATGTGGCCGCCCTCGAAGATGTTGCTCCAGTCGTCCGCGCTGAAGACGAACATCTCCGGCGCCCAGTAGTCGCGCAGCGCCTGTTCCCATTTCGCGATGTCGACCTTCACCCATGAGAGCATCTCGGGTTTCTTGATCGGGATGAAGAGATAGGGCACGCCGCACGACACCGCTTCCGGCTCGATCATGTCGTCCGCCACTATGTGGCTCGGCTCGAGCGAGAGGATCTCGCACAGCGTCTCCGGCGGAGGCGGCCGATCATTGATTTCGGGGAGCTTCGCGGACGTGAGCTGCGCGAAGACCGGCTTTCCATCTTTGGCGCGAATGAGAACAGGGATCGGTCCGACACCCTCCTCGAGCACGATTCGCGTTTCGTCACCGTTGAGGGGAATTTCACCGATCGACGCGAGAACGAACGCGCAACCCACCGTGGGATGTCCCGCGAACGGCAGCTCTGCCCCAGGGGTGAAGATGCGCACGCGCCGGGTGTTGGCGCTCTGCTGCGGGGGAAAGACGAAGACAGTTTCCGAGTAGTTAAACTCGCGCGTGATCGCCAGCATCTGCGTATCCGACAAGCCGCGCGCATCCGGAATCACCGCGAGCGGATTCCCCCCATGGAGGTGGTCGGTAAAGACGTCGGCGGTGTGAAAGGCGTAAGCCATGCGCACAAGAATGTGCGAAGAGCCGGCGCTTCCGGCTACCAGCAGAGCTATCTCGTTTTCAGTAGACGAAGTGGCTCGGAAGGCGGTAGGGCCCCCATGCGGCCCTTGCGAGCAATTTCGAGTCGAGCGAGGCGGCCGCGCCGAGTACAGAGTCGCCGCGCATCTTTTATTGACTGGCACACCTTTGTTGGTTAGGTTTAAAACCTGAGGCGCAACGATTGCGCGTTAGAGCCAGCGAACTTTAGAGGGACCTGGGATGTTTACCGGGTCTTTTTTTTGGTTTCTGGCGAAAAAATGCGGCCATTTCGGCCGCGAACAAACAGTAGTCGGACAGGTACCGCAAACACGGCACTCCGACACAATTGAATGAGGATGTACCGAACATGCGTACCACCGGCAAAGTAAAATGGTTCAATGATGCCAAGGGCTTTGGCTTCATTACCCCAGAGAACGGACAGAAGGATTGCTTCGTTCATCACTCCGCTATTCAGGGCAACGGCTTCAAGTCGTTGGCTGAAGGCGAGCGCGTTGAATTCGACGTCGTGCAGGGCCAGAAGGGCCCCGCGGCCGAGAACGTTACCAAGCTCGGCGCTTAAGTCGTAGCTTGCTAAACGCAGGATAGGAAAGCGGGGCCGCTCTGGACAACTCCAGGCCGGCCCCGTTTTTTATTTCATATCCCTATAAAAGAACGTACGGAGGATTATGGCAAAAGAAGAAGCAATAGAGCTCGAAGGAACGGTTACTGAAGTGCTGCCAGACGCGACCTTCCGCGTGCAGGTGAACAACGGCCACGACGTGCATGCGACGATTGCGGGAAAAATGCGGAGATTCCGCATCCGCGTTCTCGCTGGAGATCGCGTTACTCTCGAGGTTTCGCCTTACGACCTGACGAGAGGACGCATTACCTTCCGCCACAAGAGCTGACGCGCTAGCTCGAACCACTGGCTACTGCGCGTATCGCAGTATGTCGTAGTAGAACCGAACGCCGTAACCGACGTTCTCGATCGACAGGCGCTCGTCGTTGCCGTGCATCCCGCGCTGGATTTCCGGCCGCGGAACCTTGAACGGACTGAACCCATAGGTCGTTATCCCCGCCTTGCGATAAGTCGGCCTGTCCGTTGCCGCAGTCTCCATGGGAGTCGTAACGAATGCGCTCGGCTCTCGATCATGAGCCGCTTTTTCAATGGCGCGAAAGAGATCCGTATCGACGGGACTCTCGAGT
>JADGQU010000173.1 GCA_017881545.1 Gemmatimonadaceae bacterium | reverse complement strand
GTTGACGGATCTGCTCGCGCGGACGTACTACGGAAACGCCGGCGGTATATATCCCGGCGGAATCAACCAGCCGCCCGCGGATCACGATTCCGCCGCGCGCGCGCGCCGAAACTCGATCAAGCCGCTGGATGTGAATGGCGATGAGAGTCCGTTCGGGAAGTACGTGCTGCTGTCCATCGGAATGTCGAACGCGACACAGGAATGGTGCTCGGCCGCCTCGGGTCCGCCGTGTGCGGCGTGGACGTTCATGGGGAAAGCGGCGGCGGACCCGGGCGTCAACCATTACACGCTGGTGGTCGTGAATGGCGCGGCGGACGGCCAGGATGCGCCGGAGTGGACTTCGGCTACGTCTCGCACTTACGATCGCATCAAGGTCGCGCGTCTCGCGCCACTGGGGTTGAGCGAGAATCAGGTGCAGGCGGCGTGGGTCAAGCTTGACGATCCCAAGCCTTCCGTATCGCTCGCGGGAAAGGTGGACACCGTTCATCCCACCCCCGCCGACACCGTTCATCGCACCCGCGCTGACACCGTGCATTCCACCCGCGCCGACACCGTTCATCCCGTACCCGCCAGCAGTATTCATCGCGTACCCGCCGACAGCGCCGATGCGAAAGTCCTTCTCGCGAATCTGGGCCTGGTGATGCGCGCGCTGCGGGTCCGCTATCCGAATCTCCGCCTCGTGTTTGTATCGAGTCGCATCTATGGCGGATATGCGACAACCGATGTCAATCCCGAGCCGTACGCGTACGAGAGCGGCTTCTCGGTGAAGTGGGTGATCGAGTCGCAGATCAACGAGATGCGTGGATTGCCCGGGAATCCGCGTGCGGGAACTCTCAACTACACGAAGAAGGCGGCGCCGTTGATATTGTGGGGACCTTACATGTGGGCAGATGGGGCGACACCGCGCTCCGACGGGCTTGCATGGCAGCGGGCTGACTTCGAGGAAGATGGCATGCATCCTTCACAGGGTGGTGAGGCCAAGGTGGCCGACAGGCTTATCGATTTCTTCAAGAACTCGCCTTACACTCGCTGCTGGTTCGTGACGAGTGGATACTGTTTATGAGAGAGTGCTCATGCCACTGGTGAAAATGGAGACCCTGCCCGACGACGCGCGCGTCTGGGTGTTCGCCGGCGATCGCACGCTCGACGCGGGCGCGTCGGACGCCTTACTGAACGAAGTCGATCTTTTTCTTTCACAGTGGAACGCGCACGGTGCTCCACTCACCGTCGGCAGAAACTGGAAGTACGGTCGCTTCCTGACGGTCGCGGTCGATCAATCGACCGCGGGCGCATCGGGATGCTCGATTGACGGCCTCTTCCGCACACTCAAGGCGCTCGAGCCCAAGCTCGGCGCGAGCCTCGTTACCAGCGGTCTCATCTTCTTCCGCGACGAGAAGGGCGTGATCCAGTCCGTCGACCGGGAACGGTTCGCGGCGCTCGGAGCGCAAGGGAAGATCGCGCCTGATACGCGTGTCTTCGATCCGGCTGTCACGACGCTCGGCGAATGGAGGGCGCGCTTCGAGCTGAATGTCGAGGATTCGTGGCACGCCAAGCTGGTGGGGAAGAGTCAGCCGGCGTGAACACCCACACCACGTACCTGACCTTCAATACCAAAAAGCGCCAGGAAATCATCGACATCACAGAGGAAGTCGAGAAGTGCCGGGCCGCGGCGGGAGTCACCGAAGGAATGGTTCTGGTGTCGGCGATGCACATCTCCGCGTCGGTGTTCGTGAACGATCACGAGCCGGGATTGTGGAAGGACATCCTCGATTGGCTCGAGAACAGGATCGCGCCCTGGTCGCCCGACGACTATCGGCACAACACCGGCACCGGGGAGGACAACGCGGCCGCGCATCTTCGGTCACTCACTATCGGTCACGAAGTGATAGTGCCCGTCACGAATGGAAAACTCGATTTCGGCCCCTGGCAGCGCGTTTTTTATGGCGAGTGGGACGGCCAGCGCCCCAAGCGCGTGCTGATCAAGGCAATGGGCGAGTAGCGTCCAGCTTCTCGACAGCTTCCTCGGCGCCGATGAATCCAATGCGGCCGTGCGCGCCGTCGCAGAATGGCTTCGTCACTGAGCCGCCGCACCGACAGAGCGAGATCCATGTTTTGCCCTCGGGGCTGACCTTTCGTTTGCCCTCCGGAATGGGAACCGGATTGCCATCATGATCGACGAGACTCACATCGCCGTACACTCTGTATGGACCATTTTTTCGAATTTCAATTGTGATGTCTGGCATTTCCTCGTCCTCATGAATGAGCGCTTGGTTCGGCTCCAGGTAGGTTAGCACCATCACCTCACGCCCGCATCCGAAACTCCGCGTCGCTTTTGCGCGTCAGTTGCCGTCCACGTCAGAGCAATGGCGCCGTAAGCGTGGCGTCCGGGCTCGGCGCGATACTCGCGGCCCCGCGAGACATAGCGGTACTCCGCAGCGAACCGGCGGAATCGCCAGCCAATCCCTGCCTGTGCTTCACTAACCCATGGAAGCCGCACCGCCCCCGGCGTGGTGCCGACGCCTTCCACGAATGCATCATACAGCACCAGCGACTGCTGATAACCCGCAAGCAAGTAAAATCGTCCGGGCCTGGCGACCATCGGCGCGTCGCCGCTCCTGACACGCGTCGGGCCAAAGCCGTAGTACGCCGAGACACTTGTCCGTACCGTTCGACGCAGCGTGCCGAGCGTCGCACCAATGCTTCCGGCGACAAACCGCGAAGGCGCGCGTGAAACCGGCCGACCAAGCAAGCTGGTGGCATCGTAGTCAGCCGCGACACCAAGTCGTGTTCGAAGCTGGTGCTCCCAGCCGGCTTCCAAGTGATTGTGCAGTAGCCGATGTACGCCATTTTGCACCTGCTCGCCGAGCGCCGAAGGTCCGGTGACGCCGGCGCGCAGCTCGAGGGTCTGAGATCGTGTTCCGGTCAGCCGCTGGAGTTGTATCGCTCCGTAAAGCCATGCCGCATGCGGCCTGTCTCCAGCGACCGGATCGTGCGAGTTGTGGCGAGGCGTATAGATCTCCTGGCCGAGGGCATATCCAGACAGGAGACAACCGCGCTCCACCGTGGCTGCGTCCGCACATTGCGATGCCGTACCGAGTGCTCGCGCGAGCCACACCGGGGCGCTCGGCCGTGTGACGCTAATGCGTGTACCGTGGGTGTAATCGTAGTCCGGCGGCGGACCGCTACCGCGTATCGCGAGGAGGTCGTTGTCCACTTCTAGTCGCACGCTCCCGGCCGGAGGGGATGTAGCCTGGGCGTTCGCTTTTGCCGCTGGGGAAAAGAGCAACACGACGACGGTCGCGGCGATGGTGCTCGGTTGAAAGAGATGTGTTGCCACTCACCATTCGTCAGGCAGGAGGCTTTGTCGAGGACCGCGCGATCAAAAGAATGGCACTGCAAATCATTAACCCAAGAAAAGTCGCCTCGTACGCGGAGCGGCCATGACCGCGAGTTAACTCGAGAATTGCATAGCCGCCGAACAGGACGATCGCGACTGCGAGGCTCACGTTGCGCTGTCTGTTGGTCATCATCTCTCCTCCGGCTGGTTCGTGGTCATGATGGCTAACGGCCGATCCGTTCCATGTGACAAAGGGTAACCTGTTCCCGACCCTGACGGTTCTTCGAGCGCAAAGTCGCCGCCCAGCGGTCCGCGACTCACGCGTCCAGGAAATTCCACGTCACTGTGTTTCGTGACTCGGCTTGGCACCGACCTCTACATCTCGATGCTGCTCAGAAGCAGATCATGGGGCCACTGATCGGTGAAGCCATTCTGCCGGAGCACCGTCGCAATCTGACCCCAGTGCCGGATGTCGTGCAGGAAAATGTTCGATGCGATCTTGTGCTTGCTCGCAGAGACTGTACCGGCAGTAAGAGTCTGAAACGTGAGGACGCGATCGAGCTCCTTCTCCGGCGCCGTGGTGAGAAAATGCACCAGCTGTCCGCGAGCATCATCGCCGAGCTCGAATACTTCCTCGATCGACGTTTGCCGTATTTCTTCCCAGCTCGTCGCTTCCTGATCCAGCAGCCGCTGCGTGTATCGCAGCTCCACTCCGAAAATGTGGAGCACCACTCCGCCAATCGTCGCCATGCGGCCGGTGGCGAACGGCACCGTCCACGCCGCGGGATGTTCGGCGAACCAGTCGCGCCAGCGGTGATGCTCCGTCGACGTCAGCTCGAGTAGCGTTTTGTAGCCGAGCGCGCAGCGTTCGACGGCGCTCACACTCTTAGATGGTCCGCGCGCCAGTTTTTGATTGCGCTCTTGATGTCGCCCCGGTCTTTGAGCTCACCGTCGAGCACGCGCCGCGTGAGCTCGGGTACTTCATCATCGGCCGCGAATCGGAGCCCGATCAGCTGCGCTGGCGTCAGCTCGATGATGCGTCCGCGCAAATTGGCGGGGAGCAGCTGCTCGAGTCGGATACGCTCTTCGAGGCGTATGATGCGATCCTGCGCGCGAAGGGGCATGACGCGCGCGAGGAACATTCCGAGCACCAGCGCAGTCGCCACTGCCAGAGCCCACGCAGTGTTGATGCCCGGATAACGGCCAAAAGTCACGGCTGCTACCAGCATGTTGCCGGTCAGCACTGGAAGGACGAAGAAATGCCAGGCGGGAATGAAGCGGCGGTGACGTCCAAGTGTCTGTGTCTGATCTGCCATCCTTGCTCCTTGTCGGTTGATCCGGGGTCAGTTTGGAGAAGTTAGCGGCCGCCTACCCCTTGGCAATCTGCGCTTCAGCTTCGCGAGCGTGTCGCTTGAGCCGCGTTATCATCGCGTTCAGGCCCGGCTCGCGCGCAGCCAGTCCAATGCTCTCCATCAAACTGCTGACGAAGTCGCCGGGAATTCCGAGCGTCGTCGACGGCGGCTGTCCGTTCACCGCGCCGAAAATGATTGCGAGGACGGCCGCGATCGTAGGCGATTGGCGTACGTTGAGGTCGGCGTAGAAATACATCCGACCGTCGCGCACTTCCGGAATGATGTCGACGCGCGTCTGACATTCCGGAACGCTGAACGCCCCAAGGTCGAGGTCCTTGAACCGGTCCGGGAGCGGCTCGAGCTTCTTCGAGTACTGGACCAGCGCCTGCATTTTCTCCTCGCGTCCCATCGACCGGAACAGTTTCAATACTCGATCGATGGACGGCGGAATGCCCGAGCTCGCGGGGGCGCTCTCCATTTGCCGGAATCTAATTAAGTTTCGGCAAACAAATCTTCAAACGCACGGGAGAACCGGATGCCAACAAGAAAAGCGACTGCGGTCTGGGAAGGCGGACTCAAGAACGGGAAAGGAACCTTCAAGGGCGAGAGCGGAGCGATCGGCGCGTCATACAACTTCAGCTCGCGCTTCGAGAGCGGATCGGGATCGAATCCCGAGGAGCTGCTCGCCGCCGCTGAGGCGGCGTGCTTCAGCATGGCGCTGAGCGGGGGACTGGAGAAGAACGGCACTCCCGCAACAAAGATCGAGACGACCGCGGCGTGCACGGTTCAGGCAGTACCGGGCGGATTCGGCATCACCACGATGAAGCTCAACGTGCAGGCGACGGTACCGAAAATCGACAAGGTGAAATTCGACCAGATCGCGCAGGAGACCAAGGAAGGGTGCCCCGTCTCGAAAGCGCTTAAGGGGAACGTCGACCTTCAGCTTGAGGCTCGGCTCGTTTAAAGCTGGAATCCGGACGGAGTACTCTGGAGGCAAAAAACATCTCAGAGAGAGACTGCCGCCTGCTTCCTGCTGAACGCTGACCGCTACGCGCTGCCTACGACGGGACCGATCTCGGTGGGCGAAAGATTGAAAGCCACGTTTGCCGCTGCCATAACGCCACCACGACCTGTCTAGATCTTTCGCAGGTAGCGTACAGCATTGAGCGGGAAGCG
>JADGQU010000172.1 GCA_017881545.1 Gemmatimonadaceae bacterium | reverse complement strand
GTCCTCACGAAGACATCCTGGGTCAGCTCCTCGCCCCTCGTCCTGCTTCCTGACATCCTCGCGCAGAGCGAGAACACCCTCGTCGAATGCGTCCGGTACAGGCGTTCGAAGGCCTGCCGGTCCCCGCCTGCGGCTAGCGCCACGTCCGTCGAATCACCCATTGCTATGCTTATCACGTTGGATGCGGCCGCCATTCGATCGTTGTCCCTGTCTTGTTGCGAGATTGGATAGCTCGAAGGGCTCAAAGGTTTGAACGCGGGGCAATCGGCTTTCCCTGTGGCTGCGGATATGACAGTCTGGCCCAATCCATTGGTTTGAACCGGCTTGGGGGCCGTTTCGGATGCCCTCTGGGTGCCTCCGAGAAGGGAGTCAACCGTCACCTCTCACGAGACCCAGCGCCAGCCGGAGCTCGCCCGAGCCTTGCTCCAGGTCCTCGAGGCTCGGCCCCACGAGCGTGACGTGACCAACCTTTCGCTTCTCGGTCGGCGCCTTCCCGTAGAGGTGAAGGTGAGCCCCCTCGATCGCCATTACGCGCTCCATTGGCGGAATGTGTCCGATGATGTTGAACATCACGGAGCTCCCCCGTAGAGCCGCCTTCCCGAGCGGGAGCGACAGGATGGCTCGCAGATGATTCTCGAACTGACTGGTCTCCGCGCCCTCGATGGTCCAGTGCCCTGAGTTGTGGACCCGCGGAGCCATCTCGTTCGCGAGCAATTCCCCGTCGACTGAAAAAAGCTCGAGCGCGAAGACGCCGACGTAGGCGAGACGGTTCATCAGCCGCTGACAGTAGTTGGTCGCAACCGCGGCAAGCTGCGGTGAAACGCTCGGTGCGGGCGCGATCGATTTTCTCAGAATCCCTTCACGATGGACGTTCTCGATCGGCGGGTAAAACACTTCCCTGCCGGCCGTATCGCGGACGCCGATCACCGAAAGCTCGTGCTGAAACTCCACGTACTTTTCAACCAGGAGCTGCGATCCCGCAAGCCGGATCCAGGCCGCCTCGAGCGACGCCGCATCGCGAATCACAGCCTGTCCTTTTCCGTCGTAGCCCATCCTGCGGGTCTTGAGCACAACCGGCAGCCCGATCCGCGCGGCGGCTCGCTGCAGATCCTGAATCTGATCCACTGCGGCGAACGGCGGAGTCGGGATATCGAGATCGGTAAAGAGCTGCTTCTCCAGAAGCCGGTCCTGCGCGGTCGCCAACGCCTTTACAGGCGGAAAAACCTTCATGCGCTCGGCGACGAACCGGACGGTGGAGACGGGAATGCTCTCGAACTCGTAGGTGACGACGTCCAGGCCCTCGAGAAAGCGCTCGAGCGCCGCGTGGTCGCTATACTCCGCGGCGATCAGCTGCCCAATCTGGCCAACCGGAGCGCCGGCGTTTGGATCGAAGAATCTGAATTCGATGCCCAGCTGGTAGCCGGCAAGCGCCAGCATCCTTCCGAGCTGCCCGCCACCGAGAACTCCGACTCTCACTCGCTCGCGGCCGGGTCGGGCTGAGAGAGAACAGCGTTCGTCTGCTCGGCGCGAAACGCGCGCAGCCTCTCTTTCACGTCGGGCCGATTGATGGCGATGATGGACGCGGCGAGCAGCGCAGCGTTGATGGCGCCCGGCTTGCCGATCGCCAGAGTACCCACTGGTACACCTGCCGGCATCTGCACGATCGAGAGCAGCGAGTCTATGCCCTGCAGCGCTTTCGATTCGACCGGAACGCCCAACACCGGAAGCACCGTCTTGGCTGCGGCCATCCCCGGGAGATGCGCGGCGCCTCCCGCTCCCGCGATGATCACTTCGATTCCCCGCTGCTCAGCGGTGGCGGCGTACTCGAAAAGGAGATCGGGAGTGCGGTGCGCGGAGACGATCTTCGTCTCGTGCGGGATGCCGAGGACGTCAAGAATCTGCGCGGCGTGCTGCATGGTGTCCCAATCGGACTTGGAGCCCATTATCAGTCCAACGAGCGCTTCCGCCACGTCGATTCCTCTCGGTGTTGTGGTCCGGCTTCCGCCGCTTACAGCTCGAGTTCCAGTCCGTGCTCCAGATCGTCGAGACCGAGCTCTGCGCCGGCGACAATCTCGTAGTCGAAATCATCTTCGTCCGGTACGCCGACATCGTCCAGCGCCGGCGTTCCGAGATCCTGCAACACGGTCTGACGCTCTACCTCGAGCAGCAGATCGCTGATCCGGCAGAAGCTCCGGCGATGATGCGGGGTGATTCCATGCGACGTGAGTCCCGCCACGTGCTCGCGCGTTGTGTAGCCGGCGTTGTGGTCCCAAATATACTGCGGATAGCGCAAGCCGAGCCGAGTCATGAGGAGATCGCGCGTGACTTTGGCGAGAATGGACGCACACGCGATTGTGAAGCACCGCGCGTCGCCGTGCACGACGGCCGTGTGCGGAATGGGGAGCGTGCGCATCACTCGCCCGTCGATCACGACGTGATCCGGCCTCACATGGAGGCGTGTCAACGCGCGCCGCATGGCAAGCACGCTCGCCTGATAGATGTTGATGCGATCGATCTCGTGCACCGAGGCGGCACCGAGGGAGAAGGCGATCGCTCGCTCGCGAATCTTGACGGCGAGGCGAACGCGTTGATCGTGGGTCAACCGCTTGGAGTCGTCCACTCCGGCGATGGCGCGCATCTCGGCGGGCATTATCACGGCGCAGGCGACAACTGGACCGGCGATCGGGCCTCGCCCTACCTCATCCACGCCGGCGAGGAGCGGGCCCTTTTCGACGCGCAAATCACGCTCGATGGTGGTCCAGCGCTTCCGCCGCGACGCGTGCCTGCGGCGGGATTGTTCAGGAGTTGGGTTTGGAGCTTCGGGGGTCGATAGGGATGCGCCCGGTTCGACCTCTTCCTGCATGCTGGTCTACGCTCGAGGAGCGAGGAGAGCGCTAGGCCTCGACCCCGGCTTCGGCTCCTGCGTCCGCCCCGGTCTCTGAGCCCGGGACAGTCACCTTGGCCTTCCGCTCTCTGATGCGCGTGGCCTTGCCGGTCAAGTGACGCAGGTAGTACAGCTTGGCGCGACGGACGCGTCCGCGGCGGACGACGATGATCTCCGCGATCATCGGGCTGTGAACGGGGAAAATGCGCTCGACGCCGATGCCGTTGGAAATCTTCCGGACCGTAAAGGTCGCGCTCACTCCCGCACCACGCTTGGCAATGCAGACACCTTCGAACGCCTGGATTCTTTCCTTGTCGCCCTCGCGCACGCGAACGTTGACGCGGAGCGTGTCACCGGCCCTGAACGGGGGGATGTTGTCGCGGAGCCACTCTTTCTGGGTTTCGATGAAGGGATGCATATGGCGCTCGGGGCTGGAGTTAACAGCCTGGTAAGGACGTGTTTAGGTGATTCTCGGCCAGCCACGAAAAGTAAACCCGCAGGCGCTCGAATGCCAGCAGGTGGTGGGACTCGGCGAACCCGCCGTAGGATGCCGGGTGTCCAGGTGCTAGTGTAGCTGTAACGCCCACTTCGGAGGTTGAATGCCCAATTTTGTCAGACCCCTTGTTTCGGCTTCCCTGCTCCTGGCTTTTGCATCGTGCAGCGACTCCACGGGTCCGAAAACCGTGTCGGAAGCGGAAAGTTTGTGGCAGTCGAAGAACATTTCAAACTACAGCTACGTCGTCGACGATGCGTGCTTTTGTGTGCTGACCGGACCAGTCAAGGTCGACGTTTTTGGAGGACAGGTCGTACGCGTGACGCTCGTTGCGACTGGAGCGCAGCTGCCAACCGCCGGCCACTACACAGTCGATGAGATGTTTGACCAGATACGCTCGGCCCGCCCGGGGCTTACCGTGGTGTTCGATCGCGCGCTCGGTTATCCGACGAGGATCGAGCGGTGTTGCATCGAAAATGATTCGGGAAGTATCACCACGATCAGTTCGCTAGTCCGACTGGATGTAGTGACCATACAGTGATTCGTCACCCGTCGGCGTCTTTGCGCCGCCGGGTGAGGCGCTCGCTCTCGTCCACCCGCCACTTGGCGATCCGGGCGTGATCTCCGGAGAGCAACACGTCGGGGACCGTATGTCCCCGGTACTCCGGCGGGCGTGTGTAGCTTGGCGCGCTGATTCCTCTGCCGAAGAATGAATCACTGCGAGCACTGTCGAGATCGGACATTGCGCCAGGCAGCAGCCTGACCGTGGCGTCGATGATCGCGAGCGCCGCGGCCTCGCCGCCGCTCAGCACGAAATCGCCAAGGGAGATCTCCTCGGTCGCGAGATGATCGGCGACGCGCTGGTCGATGTCCTTGTAGTGGCCACACAAAAGCGTCAACTCTTCGCCAGCTGAGAACCGCTCGGCGTCCGCGTGTGAGAAAATGCGGCCCCTGGGCGACAGCAAGACGATTGGCGGCTTGGTGTTCAACGACTCCACCGCCTCGAAGAACGGCTGCGGCTTCATCACCATGCCGGCGCCCCCGCCGTACGGAGCATCGTCGACGGTTCGGTGCTTGTCGTGTGTGAAATCGCGGAGGTCCACGAGGTTGTAGCGCACGCTGCCGGCCGCCGCCGCCCGCGAAGGGATGCTGAGTCCGAGCGGGCCGGCAAAAAACTCGGGAAAAATCGTGACAACGTTGATCCTGAGCGGCACGCGCTAACCCTCGCCAAGCGAGGCTTCGATCAAGCCGAGCGTGTCGTTGATGTGGATCGTGCGCGCCTCGATGTCCGTCCGGACGACAAGCTCGGGGCGGTACGGAATCAGGACGCTTCCGCGCGGAGTCGCAATGTCGAGCATGAGTCCCTGCGGCAACTCGTAAAACGTCGTCACGGTTCCGATCTCTTCGCCGCTGGTGCTCACCGCTTTCATCCCGATCAAGTCGTGGAGATAGACCTGGTCTCCCTGGAGCGGTGGCAGCTCGCTAAATGGCGCCAGGAGGTAGCGTCCACGCCATAGCTCGGCGCTGTCGCGATCCCTGAGCTCCTCGAACTGGACGAGCAGACCCTTCTTGAACGGCCTCGCCTCAGAGATGGTGAGCGTCGGAATCCCTTCTGCTCCCTTAGTGCCATCGACGACCGCGGGATCACCGGTAGAAGTCCCCGCAAAAACGCGATTGCCGGACGCGAAGATCACGTCCGGCTTGTCGGTGAGAGGCTCGACGACCACCTCTCCACGAATTCCCTGCGCTTTGCGGATCAGCCCGACGATTGCGTATTCGGGCTCAGGCATGCGAGACCGTGGCGCTCTAGGCGCCGGCGGCTGCTTCGTCCGACTTCTCGGTGACCGGGATCGCGACGACTTTGCGCTCGATGCCGAGTCTCTGCTCGTGACGCCGCCTGAGGACGCCGGCGCGCCGAAGGAGCGACCGTACGGTGTCGGTCGGCTGGGCGCCGAGGTTGAGCCAGTGGTTGGCTCTGGCTTCATCGACCTGAAGCGAACCCTCGTTGTTCTGACGGGGAGCGTACTGGCCGATGATCTCGATGAACTTGCCATCGCGCGGGCTCTGCGAGTCCGCGATGAGAATGCGGTAGAACGGCGCATTTTTCCGCCCGACGCGGCGGAGACGAATCTTTACCATTGCTGTACTGCTCCCTGAGGGTGTTGGTGAGGCGGCCTACGCCTCTGGTCCGGGCTCCTCGCGTCACTGGTCGATCCGGTGCGCACCCGGTGGAACTGAGTCGTGGAATCTAACTGGTCAGCGCCTTCCGGCACATAGGGGGAAAGAACTGCAACTGACCGGGCGGGAGGCGTCAGTAGCGCAGTTGTCAGGTGCTTAGTTAACGACGCCGGGACTTGCCTCTGTGGCGTTCTGGGCCCAGGCAGTTGCTTGTGTCATGACTCTACCGAGATAAGTCCCGGCGTAGTGAACTAACAAACTGATCCCTATGCTACTCGCGCCTCCCGCCCGTTCAGTTTGCAGTTTGCAGTTTGCAGTTTGCAGTTTGCAGTT
>JADGQU010000171.1 GCA_017881545.1 Gemmatimonadaceae bacterium | reverse complement strand
CCAGCCGACAGGCAGATCGCGCTCAACATCAACGCCGACAGCCTGCCGCTCAATCTCGTGCCGCAGTTCGGCGAATACGTTTCCAACATGAAAGGTCAGGCCACCGGTTCGTTCAAGGTTGCCGGCAGCCTCAATCGTCCGAAGCTCTCCGGACAGCTGGCACTTCACCAGGGCCAGGCGCGGGTCGTTCTCGCCGGTATCAATCTCAGTCAGATCGAAGCATCGATTCGGATGCTGGGCGACACGGTCGTGATCGATTCGATTGCGGCCTACAGCAAGGGGCGCATCCTTCTCACGGGCGGCATCGGCGTTGGTGCGCTAAGCGCGCCGAGCTTCAATCTCAAGCTCCAGACGCAGAACGCGCAGGTTCTCAACAACCATCACGGACAGCTGACTGTGAGTGCGAACCTCGCGATGGCTGGGCCATTCAAGGGCGCGCACGTGACGGGCGACGTTCGCATCCGCCAAGGTTTCCTATACATCCCTCCGTCTGAGAATAAGACTCTCGTCGGCCAGGGCGATCCCGCGATCTTCAACGTGCTCGACACCGCGGTCATGGCTGATCGCGAGCTCTTCCCCACACAGTCGCCGCTGCTGTCGAATCTGCAAATGGATGTGACGTTGCAAGTTGATCGCGACGTGTTTGTGCGCTCGCTGGAGGCGAACGTCGAGGTGTACAGCGACGGCGCTCTGGGGGTGCACGTGAATCGCGCCAAGGAGACGCTGGTCCTGGACGGCGTGCTTCTGAGCGAGCGCGGCGAATACACGTTCATGACCCGCCGCTTCAACATCAAGCGCGGCTCGGCCACCTTTATTAATTCGACAGAACTCAACCCGACGTTGCAGGGAACGGCCGAGTACGTGGTGAAGCAGCCGAACCGCGAGGCGATCAACATTCAGATCGTTGTCGGCGGGACATTGCATTCGCCCAACATCTCGCTGACGAGCGATGCGCAGCCGCCAATTCCGCAGAGCGATTTGCTCAGCTATCTGGCGTTCGGACAATCGTCATCGTCGCTTGTCCAGCTCGAGGGATCGGGGCTCACCAACGGCAGCGGTGGCTCGAATCTCGTCGGCGCCGGAGCGGCGCTCGCGAGCCGTCAGCTGGCGGGTATCGCGGTCGGTGTCATCACCGATCAGGCGGCCGGCCAGGCGGCGCGTTCGTTGGGCGCCGACGTGTTCACGATCACTCCCGCCGACGTGCAGACCGATGTTGGCAACTTTCTGCGCGGGACTCAGTTCGAGTTCGGTAAGTACGTCAAGTCGCATACGTTCGTCGCGATCAACTCACCGCTCGATCCAAAGGCGCTCGTGAGGCCCGGCGTGCAGGTCGTGCATCGCTTCGGCGGTCTCCGCGGGTACCGGCTTGAGACGGGCGTGGATACGCGCTACCTGCTGCGAGAGCCGACTTTGCAGCGTGATCAGACCGTCGCGACCACCAGCGCCTTCGGGGCATTCCTGATCAGGGAGTGGCGGTTCTAGGGCACGTTTCGGATCTGAAGTATGGGTGGCATCGACTTGTGCGAGCCGTCTGTGAATCGACCTACCTGATCCTTCTCGCGTGGACCGCAACCGCTTGCACGACGTGGGTATCGGAGACGCCGGCCGAGTTTCGCATGCAGCAGGGCAATCTGAAGGGGCCACTGCGAGTACTACTCAGCGATAGCAGCATTGTGGATCTGCTCAACGTTCGATTCAGCGCAGACAGCGTATTCGGCACGGTCTATAGCGATTGGGACAGCCACAATGTCGCGATCGCTCGGAGCAAGGTGATTGCGGTGGACCGACGGGAGTTCAGTTCTGACAGGACCGTAGGATTCATCGGGCTGCTAGCCGCGGCATCGTTAGTACTGTTTTGGATTGCGTTCTGCGCGGAATACTGTAGTGGAAACTGACTTTTGACCTGTGCGACAATCGCATTGCCAAGCTGCGGTGACGCGTGATGGCGCCTTACCGAACACCGCGGGCAGGTATCAGGCGCCTCGTTCGAGAGCTGCAGACTCCGCTCGATGTTGCAGATCAGCGTCGATGAGAGGAGCCAATTCGCGGTCACACCACCGCCCCGCCGCTGTCAGCGCCGCCTGATCTTTTTGGGCGTTTGCATGTTCGATAAGTAGCGCGGCTGCCTCGGTGCGCGCGATCGCGTACGCGAATCCGCGAGCCCCTGCCTGCTGATACTCACTTCCTGTAGTAGCTGCTCGCGCGGCGTACTGCTTGATCCGCTGCACTGCGCTCAACGTCTGCTCGGTAGACGGCGAAAGCCCGGGCAACCTGACAGCGCTGACCCGACGCTTTACGTCGGACGCCCATTCGCCAAGCGCCTCGCTTCGCTCCACCGCGCGGAGCGCATCGAGACTTAAGATGTTGGTCGTGCCTTCCCAGATCGACAGCACCTGCGCGTCTCGCAGCAGACGGGGGAGTCCGGTGTCCTCCAGGTAGCCGGCGCCACCGAACGCCTCGAGCGCTTCGCTCGCGACCGCTATCGCCTGCTTCGCCGTGTAAAGCTTGGCCACGGGAATCAGGAATCGCAGCAGCCGCAACTCGGACTCAGTCGCCTCACCGGACTCTTCCCTCCCCAACAATTCCACGACGCGAAAGGCCAGAAGAAAAGCGGCGCGCAGCTCCAGGTGCATCTCGGCCAACGTCTCGACGTGCAGCGGATGCTCGATGAGTAGTTTCCCAAATGCGTGCCGCCGTCGTGCGTAATCGCTCGCGAGAACGATTGCCCGTCGCATGCCCGCCACTGCCGCCACTGCGTTGTATACGCGAGTGATATTGAACAGCGTGGCAATCTTGCGGACGCCATCGCCCTGGCCGCCCACGAGCTGCGCTGGCGTGCCTTCGAGTGTCAGCTCCGCGGTGGGCAGTGCGCGCGTGCCAAGCTTGTCCTTGAGACGCTCGACTCGAATGTGATTAAGCCTTCCGTCGTTGTCGCGCAGCTGGATGAGAAATACACTCAGGCCGTGACTTCCAGCTGCGGCGCCTTCGATGCGTGCGAGCGTCATTGCGACCTGTGACGTCGTAGCCGACGTGAACCACTTCGTACCGTAGAGGCGGTATGTGTCACCCTCTTCGCATCCTGCAATCGTCGACGTGCTTCCGACGTCGGACCCGCCGGTGCGCTCGGTCATCCATTGACCGGAGGTCCAAAACTCTTTCGGATCGCGGGAGGTCAGGTGCGCGAATACAGGTCGCGTCGTCTCGTCCCCGTGAACTTCGAGAAACCGGGCCGCGCCGTCGGTCATGGCCAGCGGACAACCGTACAACGCGGACGACGGGGTAAAGAGGTACAATCGCGCGAACTGATGGATGCGCGAATGCGCTCCATGCGCGCGCTCATAGGCGGTGGCCACGATCCCTTCCGTGGCGGCGATGCGGTCGAGCTCGCGCCAGGCATCGCTCGTCTCGATCCGATCGACGCGACGTCCCCATGGGTCGTACGGGATATGGCGGGGTGGCGATGCCTCCGCCGATTCCCCCAGCGCGAAAATATCCGTCACCGCGCGCTCGCCGAGGCGGCGGAGGTCGGGCTCGATCTCGGCGCGCATGCTCGAGGGCAGCCGCCAGCGTAGGTACGCGCGGAGAAGCGCGTCGTCGTCGTACTGATTGGCGAGCCTTGGCGGATCCTGAAAAAACTCGGGCATAAGGCCGTCTGTTCCCCGTTTGCCGGAGAAGTTCATCGCGTACTCAATTTGACGGTTGCGTCAGCGCCGTCAACGCATGAATGGTGATCGCGCTCACATATGGAGTCGCGCCGTCGGACGCGAGAGTGAGGCCGCGCGAGCCCGCCGCAGGAAAGATGAGCGCCGTGAGCGACGTTTCGCCCCCCTGCGCCAAGACCTCGATCGACGAGGCATCGAGCAGGAATCGAATGCGGACATCACCATTGCTTATGCGCAACGGCGCGTCGTAGCGCCCCGAGAAGTCGCGGTGGAACCCGGTTTGTCCGGACTGGGTGCGATCCAGCACGAGCCGGTTGCGCGCGGGGTCGAATGCGAGTGACGTACTTTCGCCCGGCGCCGTTTGGAGATTCACGCTGAACGGAGCCTTCCCGGTCACGTCACTAAAACTCATTTCGACGTCCATCTGTGGCGGAAGGTCATTGTGTGCGGCGAGCCAGCGGGCGGCGTCGGCAAAGGTGCCCCCACCAAACCGAAGGGGCGATGGCGGGCGTAGCTTCTTCAGCTCGGTGACCGGCTTCTGGACGAGTCGCAGACCATCGGGCGTACGGCGGAGCATGAGCTCACGCGGCACCGTCATGGCGCTGCGCCAGGGCGAAGTGGGGACGTCTTGACCGTACAGCCAGTTGCTCATCCACCCTATCCAAACGCGGCGCCCATCGGATTTCGGGACGTCGTTCCACGAGACCGCGGCATAGAAATCCGGGCCGTAGTCCGCCCAACGGATACCCTTGACGCCGGCATCCGCGACAAAGCGCTTGCCGTCGAATTTTCCGGTGAAGTACTGAGTGCCCGAACCGCCCACCGGGCCGCCGGGATTAATGTTCACGATGAGCACCCACTTCCTACCCCCGCCCTCAACCGGAAGCGTGAACAGATCGGGGCATTCCCACTGCCCGCCCGTTGCGCCGGCTGGGCCGAACTCACCAGCGTACTTCCATTGTTTGAGGTCGGGCGACGTATAGAAGTTCACTTTCTTCTCGTTCGGGAGCGCGACGGCCATCACCCAGCGGGACGTCGCGTCGTGCCAGAACACCCTCGGATCGCGGAAGTCGGCCATGTGCAGATCGAGAACGGGACCGGGCACTTTCGTCCACGTGCGCCCACGATCGTTGCTGAACGCAATACGCTGGTCCTGCCTTCCTTCGCGATGACCCGTGTAAATGGCGACGAGCGGCGGCTTGCCGTTCCTGCCAAATCCACTGGTGTTCTTCCAGTCCACCACCGCGCTGCCGGAGAAGATCATGATGCCGTCGTCCTCGGCGAGTGCGAGCGGCAGATGCTCCCAGTGCACGAGATCGCGGCTGACCGCGTGGCCCCAGCTCATGTGGCCCCATTTGTCGCCGTAGGGATTGTGTTGATAGAAGAGGTGCCATTCTCCCTCGTAGAAGACCAATCCGTTCGGATCATTCATCCAGTTCCGTTCGGGCGTGAAGTGGAACTGCGGCCGAAACTGTTCGGCCTGCGCCTGCACGCCCGATTGGGGGGCGGAGAAACTACCGAAGAAGGCGAGGAACAGGACGAACGGTTTCATATGAATTGGCGGAGGTTGACGGGGACCTGAATCGTCTGCTCGGCCCCCGAGATGACCACAGTATAGAAGCCAAGATGCGCGATAGGCGCGCACGGGCGGGAGGGCCTCCCTCACTCCCTGGCTATGTCGCCCGCCAGCGCCTACAGTAGTAGTCATGTGCGGACGCGCCACTGTCATCAACCCCGACGGGATCACCGAAAAACTCTATGGCTACACGCGCAAGTTCGTCCCAACGGACTGGAAACCGCGCTACAACCTGAATCCCCACGAGGACATTCCAGCCGTCTACTACGACCCGTTCCTGAAGGAGAGGGTCCTCCGAACGATGCACTGGAATCTCATACCCTCGAAGCTCGAGAGCAGAGATGACGTCGTCGCCTTCGACTCGCAGTACTCGACCTTTAACGCGAGGATCGAGACGGTTGCATCAGCGCCCACCTTTGAGCAGTCGTGGCGCAGCCAGCGCTGTCTCGTCGTGGTGGACGGCATCGTCGAATGGGTGGGAGAGAAGAAGCGTAAGACACCCTACCTCATTCGTCACAGGGACCGGATTCCATTCGCCATGGCGGGGTTGTGGAGCCGCTGGCACGACAGCGCGGGCGGTGAAGAGCTCTGGTCGAGCACTGTCATCGTAAAAGATGCCGATGACTGGTACCGTCAGTTTCACGATCGAATGGC
>JADGQU010000170.1 GCA_017881545.1 Gemmatimonadaceae bacterium | reverse complement strand
AGGCCCGCCGGATACTTTGTAGCCGATGGAGGCAACTGACCGAGGCACGACGTTCGCGCATCCGGGAGTCTTTTGGGCTGGCGTCGTGGCAGTCATTGCCGGTGTCATCCTCCATCTCCCGATGTACGTGCAAGCCCGTGATATGGGTTACCGTTTGGCGGGGATGCCGTTGGACGTTGGCATGATCGTCGGCATGGTACTGATTGTGACGGGGCTCGCCGGGACCTTCTATGGATTGATTCCGCGGGATGACCCCCAGGCGCGGGCGTCCCACGTGCACATACGGGTGCGGGCGCTGGATGAGGTGCCGATAAGCTCCGCGCACGTCGCGCTCATGCTCGTCATGGCGGCCGCCGTAACGATTGACGTGATGAAGCCGGCAACATTGTCATTCGTGTTGCCGGGCATGACCCGGGAGTACGGGCTGAAATCTCCGCTTCACGCGGCAGGAAGCATTCCCGCGGCGCTCTTGCCCCTCGCCGGGATCACCGGTACCGTGCTCGGCTCCTTTCTCTGGGGTTGGCTGGGCGACCGGTTGGGTCGCCGTCCTTCCATCCTCATGGCAGCGATGACGTTCATCGCGACGAGCATCTGCGGCTCGATGCCCAGCTTCGCCCTGAACATGGTCATGTGCTTCGTCATGGGCTTGGGCGTGGGCGGCATGCTCCCGATCATGTTCACGATCATGGCAGAGACAATTCCCGCGCGGCATCGGGGTTGGCTGCTGGTGCTGATTGGCGGAGATGTGGCCGGCGCGTACATCGTCACCAGCTGGCTGGCCGCGGCGTTGGTGCCGTCACTGAGCTGGCGCATCCTGTGGCTGATCGGTTTCCCGACCGGCGTGCTTCTGATTCTTCTGAGCCGCTGGATTCCCGAATCGCCGCGCTTTCTGCTCGCGCACGGGCGAACGGACGAAGCCGCGGCAATCATGAAGCGGTACGGCGCAGTCATCGTGAGCGAGCCGGAACCCCTGATCGACCCGGAATCCAGGGCGGGCAGCGGGCTTGGGCAACTTTTCCGGCCACCATTTCTACGCGCAACAGTCGTCGTCGTGCTGTTGGGTCTGGGCGTCGGCCTGGTGTCGTTCGGGTTTCAGCTGTGGATCCCGTCCAATCTGCAGAAACTTGGATTTGCTGAGGGAGAAGCGAATCGGTTGCTCCGCAATTCCGCGATCATCGGATTTCCGCTCAATTTTCTGGTCGCCTGGCTCTACGGGTTCTGGAGCAGCAAGAAGACACTGATTCTTGTGACCTCACTCACGGCATTGTCGTTGTTCGGGTTTGTCGTGGCCGGCAATTCGGTGGCGACAAACAAGGTCCTGCTTTACGCTCTGCTCATCATGCCGATCTGGGGCATCAGCTCGGTGGTCGCGGTGCTCTCCGCGTACAGCACGGAGATCTTCCCGACGCGCCTGCGGTCTCGCGGCACCGGGTTGGCGGCCGGCATCAGCAAGGCAGGCGGCGTGGCGATCATCGCGCTTGTCGTGATTGCGGTCGCGCCGCCTTCTATTGCCGGCACGGCCCTCATCGGGGCGTTGCCGCTGGCGCTCGCGGCACTGGCCATAACCTTCTTCGGCCCGGAGACTCGCAATCGCCAGTTAGAGGAGATCACGGCCGAGCAGCTTGGGACGAGGGAAACAAGAACGGCACTCACGGGGTGATCTACGAGAGGCGCCAAGCGATAAACGACCTCGCCCCGCTCGCCCTGCTATTCGGTTCAGGTTGGATTCAAGCGGGAGCCCCTATCCCGCGCAGCGCCGGCAGTCCCTGGAGAACCTGATCCCGCGTCATCCCCAACAGTGCATGCCCCTCGATGAGGGCATCGAAGTCCACCGGGTAAAGGTTCCGCCGCGCCGGGTCGGCGAGCCCGGCGATGTTGCGCGGCGCGATCGCGTGGGTGAGCCAATCTTTGAATCCACGGCGAGAATCCGATGTGCCGACTCCGCCACGGCTGTCGGCGATCCGCTTGAGCCGGCGCAGTGCTTCGCGCGGCAGCGGCCCCAACACGGGATCACCCACGCCGAGGAATCCCCTCCACGCGGCGGCTTCGGTCGGTTTGAGTCGCTGGCTAACCTCGGCGAACGAAACCGTGGTGAAATAGAGCATCGCTTGCGCGGCGAACAGATCAAAATGTGCCATGGCCTCGTACGCGCCGGCGACGACTAGATCGATCTGATCCGCCTCCGCTCCGAGGGCAGCGTCGTATCGGGTGAGCAGTTCAACGTCGGGCACTCGTTTCCCTTGCGCAGCGGACTCGAAGGCGAGCGCCAGTCGCTCGACGGCGCGGAGACCCCAGGCGATCCCCGTCGAAAACAACGGATCGACGAACGCGAAAGTGTGCGGCATTAGCGCCCACCGCTCGCCGGCGGCGCGCGTCAGGCGGTGCTGAATGACTGGAAGAAACGCGATCGGCATGACCGGCGTCGCGTCGGCGAACGCGCTCGCGAGGGTGGGGTACCGCTCGAGCATTGCGCGCCAGAGCGTCCCCGCATCGCTCGTGTCCGATGACTTCAACGATGCAATGCCCTTGGGCGTCAGTAGAAACCCTGCACTGGTGACGCCGTCGTCGAACCTGAGTGAATACATCCAGCCTTCGTCGATCAGATGATGGACGGCGGCCCAATCATCGGGGTAGGGACCCTCCGGCAGCCCCGGTACGACGTCCTTCATCAGTCGGACGCCATCGAAGTGACTGAAGACGAGCGCGGAACGGGTCTCGGTGTTCTCGAGACCCGAGGGAATCGAAAGCTGTCGTGCGAGAAATCCGGGGGGGCCGGACGCGTCGATGAGGAAGTTCGCCCGCAACTCGAACGGCGCGCCGTTTCGACTGCCCGCAAGGCGCACGGAATCCGTCCCGACATCCGCACTCGTCAGATCCACGCAGTCGCGATAGTCCACGCCGGCGGCGACGGCCTCGCGCACGAAATGGTGATCCACGTCGGCGCGCAGCCAGTGCGTATCCGACAGCGAGTCACTGGGACTAGCCGCGACGAGGAGTCGCTCCGAGTCGAGGCCGCGATTGGCGAATGGCTTACCCGGATGATGCCGGTAGTACGTGAAGCCTCGTTTCAGACCTCGGCGAAGCTCCGGGAAATGCTCGAGCCATCGCCCATGCGTGGCCAGGTTATAGCAGTCCGCCAGCCCATAGCGGATCCCGATCCGCTCCAACGACAGATTCGCGAGCGGGGTTGACGACTCACCGATCGCGAAGCGGGGATGCGTGCCGCGCTCGAAGAGAACGACGTCGTAGCCAAGCACCGCGAGCACGCGCGCCAGAAGGGAACCGGCGAACCCGCTGCCGACGATGGCAACCTCGCACGATTCAGTCACGCGATCACCTGTCTTATGCCGCGGCGCATGTTGGACATGCGATCCCCGGTTCTGCGCGCCCGGTCATGTTCAGCCGTCGCAGGCGCTCGATCCGCGCCGGCCCGCAGTGCTCGCACGCGGGGAGCCGCTCGACGTCCCACAAGTCGGCGGTCACGACCGTGCTCGTGAACTGCAAGCAGCCGTCGAGCGCCGCCTCGAGCTGTGACAAGGTGGGCGGAACGAAATGGCCTTCTGCCTGGAGTCGTTCGATCTCCCCATTCCCGCCCCGTACGGGAATGATCGACACGACGGCCGCGCCGCGCGCGACCGCGTACTCGACGGTGCGCACCGTCCACTCGACCGAGTCTTCGACGCGAACGTAGGGCGCGCCGAGAAGTACGAAGACGCGGAGATCGATGCCGTTCTCCGATAGTAATCGCGCCGCAGCATCGAATCGCGCCAGGTCGAGGCGTTTATTGAGCTGTGCGGCTGCGACCGGATGAATCGTCTCGAGCCCTACGGCGACTTCCAGCCGGCCCGAGATCTGTCGTGCGAAGGCGAGGGTCTTCGGGCCGATCGTGTTGGCGTGGGACTCGACGGTGACGCCGCCGAACGGCGCTGCGAGTGCCGCTATGCCGGGAAGGTCCTCTGTCGGAACGGCGCGCTGGTCGAAGAAATTGCTCGCGTTGTAAAGCTTGAGTCGGTCCGGCGCCGGGCCGTCAAGCGCCTCGAGAACGCTCTCCAACTGGTGGGTCAGTGCGCCCGGAGGCGTGGGACCGTCGATCGTCCATTGCCACAGGTCGCAGAACGAGCACGTGAACGGGCACTCGGCGCCCGTGAGGAAGACCGTGAGCGCCCGCTCGATCTGCCCATCAGGCCGACGCTCCTCCTCGATGGAGGAGCCGTGCGCCTTGTACGGATCTGCGTGGCCTTTGGGCGGGCGGAGGCTCCGAATCCGCCGATCGGCGACGGACGCGCTCACACGATGGCTGCGTGCAGCGTCTCGAAATGGCGGCGGTAGCGTGCCTCGTCCTGCGGGAACACTCGGGCGGCCTCGGTGGCCGAGACCGAACCGTGCTGGAACCGGCGCTTGGGAAAGACCGGCATCTCGAGCCCGAGCACAGCGCGAACGCCGCGCGAGACGATCTCTCCCTTCAATGCGTACAGTCGTTCGTGCGAACCCTCGGTCAGCTCGGCGAAGGGAATCGCCTCGGCCACGGCGATGACAGACGGCCGAATGTAGGGACTGAAGCCATCGAATCCGTATTCGCGCGCGCAGGCGTAGCTGCGAACGCAGCCACGACTGTAGCCGCCAGAGTAGGTAAGCGAATGCTTGATGGAGTCGACGCCCCATCCTTCCTGGTAGAGCATGCGATTATTGACGACGCTCCGGATCGTGAGCTCGCTGTTCTCCTCGATCGGATAATCCTTGAGGTTCTCATCGCCGCCGTCGCCGTCCACCAGCAGCCGCCAGTCCGCATAGCGCTCGCGAATCGCGGCGAGCAGCGCGAGGTTCACCGCTGCGCATTCGACGTCGAGGGGTTTGTAGTCCTCGATCACGGCCACGGCGCGGAGTGGATCGAGCACGCTCGAGGACACGTCGATGATCTCGCCGAGCATCTCGAGATTGGTGCGGCGCAGGAAATCGTGTGCCTGTCGCGCATCCTCTCCCTCTCCATCAACTGAAAGCGTGAATGCCTTCAAGCGCGCGGGCGAAGCCCCTTCGTTGAGCAGCAGCTTGTAGAGGCAGAGCAGAATCGCGCCGCTGTCGATGCCCCCGGAAAACGGAACGCCGATCGGCGCCGCCGGGTCCTGCACGGCGAGCCAGCGACGCAGCTCGCTGTAAACCGCCTCGATGTACTGCCGGCCGATGAGATCCAAATCCTTTGGCAGCGTGCCGCGCGGTGGGTCGAAGAAGCGCTTGTGAACGGGATTGGGATCCGGGCACCCGATCAGGCGCAGCGTCGTGATGTGATGCGCGGGCACCATGCGCGAGTAGCTGGGGTGGAACTGCGCCGCCCATCCACGGCGCGCGAGCTCCGCGGCGATTTCGTCGATGCGCTCGGCGACGATCAGTGCGGGTCCATCTGTGGACTTCGCCAGAAAGTATCGCAGAGGACGATCGAGACTTCGTGCCAGCACCACGCGCTCGCCCTCCTGCGCTATCAGCGCGAATGAGCCGGCGATGCCGAGCACCGCGTCGGTGTCGCCGGCGAGGAGCCAACGGCGGGCTTCAGATTCGTCAACCGACCAGAGTCGCTGGGACTCTTTAGAGATCAGGTTGATGACGCGGGAAATCGGCAGGTGCTGATTCATGCGAAAAAAATACCTCCCGTTCCGTACGGCTGCTATAATCTCCTCACCGTGACGGGCGCTGCGAGATAGCGGATGCCCATGGCACTACCACACCATGTCTCACAGATTCTTCTCTATCTTTCACCGAGGTGCACTTGTCTGGCGCTCTGATCTCGCTGGCGGCAATACCGATTTCCGCCGTACTGTGGGGCCTTTTTACGGGGCGGTGGTCCGCCGAGTCACGGCGCGCTCGCAAACTGCAACGGGACGCGGCTTCTGTCAGTCCGGTAATGCGC
>JADGQU010000169.1 GCA_017881545.1 Gemmatimonadaceae bacterium | reverse complement strand
GTCGCTCTCTCGAGCGGCTTCTTGCGCTCCGCTTCCGGCGGCGGTGATTTCAGATCCGGGTATTCCCACGCCCCCGCGATCAGGCCGATTGTGATCGACTCGGTTTCTTCGGGCGTGATCTGTCCGGAGTACCACACCATTTCACCGACGCCAAGCCGGTTCGCGTTGCGGGCGGCGAGGGTGGCGGCGCGTTTGAACGCGGCTCGCCGATCGGTGACGGTTCCCATTCCGATCAGAAGGAGTCGCCTGGGGCCCTTTGCCACACCGGTGAGATGGAGCATCTCATCGCGTGAACCCCGGAAGTCCTTCATCTCGATCGAGCGCGTGAGCGCGCCCTGCGTAGCTGTGTCGAGCGCCGCGATTCCCGAGAGGCTTGGGTTTTCCGGGAGCGCGACGACGAGCAAGGCGGTTCCGACTTCGGTTGGATTCGCTGAGTTGATGCTGACGGCGAGCATCGGCTAGCTCTTCATCCCGGCGATCACCTGATCGCCAAAAGCGGATGTCGAGATTTCGGTCGCGCCGGGCATCTGGCGCGCGAGGTCGTAGGTCACGCGCTTCGACTTGATGGCGTTCTCCACTCCCTTGGTGATGAGAGCCGTCGCTTCGTTCCAGCCCATGTACTCGAACATCATCGCGCCCGACAGAATGACGCTACCTGGATTGATCTTGTTGAGATTCGCGTACTTGGGAGCGGTGCCGTGGGTCGCTTCAAATATCGCCACGCCATCGCCGACGTTTCCGCCGGGCGCGATTCCAAGTCCACCAACCTGCGCCGCCGCGGCGTCAGATAGATAGTCCCCGTTAAGATTTGGCGTCGCAATCACCGAGTACTCCGACGGCCGCAGCAGCATCTGCTGGAACATCGAGTCGGCGATGCGGTCGCGTATGATCACCGCGTCGGCTCGCGCCGTCGGCCCGCCCTTCGCCAGCTCCGCTTCGGTGGTCGTGTCCTCCGGGAATTGATCGCGGGCGACCTCGTACCCCCAGTCCCGGAACGCGCCCTCGGTGAACTTCATGATGTTGCCTTTGTGCACGAGTGTCACCGATTCTCTGCATTTGGCGATTGCGTACTGGATTGCCATCGCCACGAGGCGCTTTGTTCCGAACTCGGACATCGGCTTGATGCCAAGCGCCGACTTCTCGCGAATGTCGCTCTTGAACTCCTTGCGCAGGAACGCCCCGAGCTTTTCGGCCTCGGGCGACCCGGCCTTCCACTCGATTCCGGCGTAGACATCCTCCGTGTTCTCGCGGAAGATCACGATGTTGACCTTTTCGGGCTCCTTCACCGGTGCGCCCACTCCCTCGAAGTAGCGCACCGGACGAATGCAGGCGTAGAGATCCAGCACCTGGCGCAGCGTAACGTTCAGCGAGCGGATTCCCCCGCCTACCGGAGTGGTGAGCGGCCCCTTGATGGAAACCCTGTACTCCTTCATCGCATCGAGCGTCTCTTTGGGCAGCCAGTCCTGATACTGCTTGAACGATTTCTCGCCCGCGAACACCTCCATCCAGGCGATCTTTCGCTTACCCTGATACGCTCGCTCGACGGCGGCATCGAACACGCGAACGGACGCGCGCCAGATGTCGGGGCCGGTGCCATCGCCTTCCACGAACGGAATGATCGGATTGTCGGGCACGCTGAGCGCGCCATTCTTGAAGAGGATCCCTTCGCCACGCGGCGGAACTTTCGCGAACGTATACTTCGTCATTGGCTCCCAGGGTCGATGCGAATCGCCAAATCTAGCGCAACGAGGCGCTTCACAGAACCTTCACTTTTCATCAGCACAAAGAGTGTGGATAGCGTATTGGGAATAATGTCGTCAACTCCGAGATATCTCCAACCGATTTCACTCCTCCTGGTGTCGGTCCTTTGCGGCTGCGGAAGTCCGCCCCGAGTCAACGGCGCGGCCGGCGCATCTCCATCGCCAAGCGTTCCATGGGCGCCGCCTGTGGGCGCGATAAAACCGGAATCAGTCGTCACGCCAGCGATCGTGCTGGCGGTCCCGGCCGACCTGCAGCAGCGGATACGCCAGCTCACGCTCGTCGATGTAGTCGATCTCGCGCTGCGCAACAATCCCGCGACGCGCGCTTCATGGGCACAGGCGCGCGCCGCCGCTGACCTCTTCGGCGCCGCCCGCGGCCAATACTACCCGACCGTGAACGCCCTCGGAAATGTGTCTCGCATTCGATCACCGGCAACGGCAACGCGGCCGGCAGGCGAGCGAACCGAGTATGGGCCGTCCCTATCACTCAACTATCTGCTGCTCGACTTCGGCGGCCGCTCCGGCTCGATCGAGAGCGCGCGCCAGAGCCTCTTCGCGGCGAATCTCTCGCACAACGCGACGATTCAGAAAACTGTACTCCAGGCTCAGGTTGCCTACTTCACGTACATGGCCACGTCGGCGCTCCTCGCCGCCGAGCGAGCTGCAATCGCTCAGGCGCAAGCAAGTCTCAACGCGGCCACGCAACGGAACAGAGTCGGACTCGCGACTATCGCGGATGTGCTTCAAGCGCGCACGGCGCTTTCCCAGGAGCAGTTGAACCTCGAGAGCATACAGGGGAATCTTCAGGCGGCGCGGGGCTCTCTCGCATCCGCCCTCGGACTTCCCGCAAATCTTCCTTTCGACCTCGAGCCGGTCGCGGGCGCCATTCCGGTGAGGCCACTCGCGCAGAGCGTGGACAGCGTCATCAACGACGCGCTCCGGAATCGCCCCGACCTCGCCGCCGCGCGCGCACAGGCCGCCTCCGCCGCTTCGCAGGTTCGCGTCGCGCGAGCCGCCGAGCTTCCGTCTCTCTCGCTCGGTGGGAATGGAGCGCGCATATACTCCACGCCGAGTACGTTCGCTGGCCCGTCTTACACCGTATCGCTCGGTTTGTCGATTCCCATATTCAACGGCTTCTCGCATCAGTACGACGTATCGGCGGCGCGAGCACAGGCCGATGCGATCGCCGCGCTCGCGGATCAGACGCGGCAAGATGTCATCACGCAGGTTTTCGTTTCATATTACGCGCTGCAGACTGCGGAACGGCGCGTCGCGACCGCCGATGAGCTCCTCACCAGCGCCCAGCAATCGGTTCAGGTTGCGGCGGGACGGTATCGCGAAGGAGTCGGCAGCATTATCGATCTCCTGACGGCTCAGACCGCGCTCGCAAATGCGAGCGCGCAGCAGGTTCAATCGCGCTGGCAGTGGTACACTTCACTCGCGCAACTCGCCCGCGACGCCGGAGTACTAGGCGTGCACGGCGACGCACCATTCCCGTTTTCGGCGGATTCAGCGGTGTCTCGTCCACTTTCAAACCCAGCTAATTAATGAGCACGCGCTCATATTCCGCGCGCATTGCGGCTCTCGCCCTCTGCACGATTGCCGCCTGCTCCAAGACAGACCCTCCGCGGCAGCCAACCGTCCCCGTCAGCGTAACGACGGTCAAGCGCGCCTCGGTCCCGTACATCGTCACCGCCAACGGCGTCGCCGAGCCGATGCAGACCGTGGCGGTCGAGTCTCAGGTCAACGGAATCCTCAACCGCGTTACCTTCGCGGAAGGACAGCCGGTCCAGACGGGCCAAGTGCTATTCGAGATCGATTCGCGTCCGTACGTCGCGGTACTCAACCAGGCGCGTGCGCAGCTTACGCGCGACGAGGCAATGGCTGTCAGCGCACGGCGGGATGCCGCCCGGTATGCCGCGCTGATCAAGGAAGGCTACGTGACCGGCTCACAGGCTGATCAGGCCGAAGCGAACGCCGCTTCCGCTGCCGCCACCGTTGAGGCGGATCGCGCGAACGTTCAAAAGGCCTCCCTCGATGTTGCCAACACGACCATCCGCGCGCCGATCTCCGGGCGGACCGGAAGCCTGCTCGTGCGCCAGGGGAATCTCGTCAAGGCGAACAGTGAGCCTCCGCTCGTAGTGATCAACCAGATCCAGCCGATCCTGGTGAGATTCGCGATCGCGCAGAGCCAGTTACCGGACATCCAGAGATACTATCGGGGTGGGAACGCGTTGCTGGTCCGTGCGACTCCTTCGGAGGGATCCGGGGTACCGCTGTCTGGAACCCTCGCCTTCGTTGACAACAACGTCGATTCAACGACGGGAACCGTTCTGCTGAAGGCGCGGTTCAGTAATCCTGAAGGCACGATGTGGCCAGGGCAATACATGAGCGTCGCGCTACAGTTGTACGTCGATGCAAACGCGTTGACGCTGCCGTCTCCAGCCGTGTTGACGGGGCAGCAGGGCACGTATGTGTACACGATCGATTCTGCGGGCACTGCGAAGCAGCGGCCGGTCAAGGTCTCGCGCACCGTGGATTCCCTCACCGTCATAGCGAGTGGCGTCGAGGATGGCGAGCAGGTGATCGTTGACGGTCAATCCCGTCTCATCCCGGGATCCAAAGTCGCGATAAAGGGGGAACGGAAATGACAGCGCTATTCATCCGTCGACCCGTCATGACCGCCCTGGTGATGATCGGGATTCTGTTTTTCGGAGTCGCATCCTACAAGCGATTGCCGGTGAGTGATCTTCCGTCGGTTGATTTTCCGACGGTCCAGGTAAATGCCGGTCTGCCGGGAGCCAGCCCCGAGACGATGGCCGCGGCGGTCGCGACGCCGCTCGAGAAGCAGTTCTCCACCATCGCGGGCATCGACAACATGACGTCCTCGAGCCAGCTCGGCTCGACGTCGATCACGATCCAGTTCTCGCTCGACCGCAGCATCGATGCTGCCGCCGCGGACGTTCAGGCGGCGATCTCCCAGACGCTGCGCAGTCTTCCGCTCGGAATTCTGCCGCCGTCTTACCGCAAGGTGAATCCCGCCGATCAGCCGATTCTCTACCTGGCGCTGACGTCGAAGACGATGCCGCTGTCCAAGCTCGACGAGTACGGCGAGACGTTCATGGCACAGCGCATCTCGATGGTACCGGGCATCGCGCAGGTTCAGGTATATGGCGGCCAGAAGTACGCGGTCCGTGTTCAGCTCGATCCGACTTCCCTCGCCAATCGCGGAATTGGGATCGACGAAGTCGCCGATGCGATCGGGTCGCAGAATGTGAGCATGCCGACCGGGACCCTCTGGGGGACGAACAGAGCGTCGACGATCCGCGCGAATGGCCAGCTGCAGAACGCGCAGGAATTCCGGCAGATGGTCGTTGCGTATCGAAAGGGAGCCCCTGTTCACCTCGACGAAATCGGCCAGGTCATGGACGACGTCGAGAACAATAAAGTCGCCAGCTGGTACAACGGCGACCGCTCCGTCGTGCTGGCAATTCAGCGCCAACCCGGAACCAACACCGTAGCCGTCGCAAATGGCGTGAAGGACCTCGTCGAATCGCTCCGTACGCAAATTCCGCCGAGCGTGGAAATTCACACCCTTTACGACCGGTCGATCTCGATTGAAGAGTCGGTCGGCGATGTGAAGTTCACACTGATGCTCACGCTGTTCCTCGTGATCATGGTGATCTTCGTGTTCCTGCGGAACATATCGGCCACCATCATCCCGAGCCTGGCGCTGCCGATGTCCCTCGTCGGCACGTTCGCCGTCATGTACTTGTTCGGGTATTCACTCGACAACCTGTCATTGATGGCGCTCACGCTGGCGGTGGGTTTCGTCGTGGACGACGCCATTGTGATGCTGGAAAACATCGTCCGTCACATGGAGATGGGTAAGGATCCGATGAAAGCGGCGTTCGACGGATCGGCAGAAGTGGCGTTCACGATTCTCGCAATGACCATGTCGCTGACGGCGGTGTTCATCCCGCTGCTGTTCATGGGCGGGATTCTCGGGCGTCTCTTCCACGAATTCGCGGTAACCATCGGAACAGCGATTCTCGTTTCCGGATTCGTCTCTCTGACGCTCACCCCGATGCTCGCAAGCCGCTTCCTGAAAGCACCATCGCACCAGCACGGAAAATGGTTCAATGCTTCC
>JADGQU010000168.1 GCA_017881545.1 Gemmatimonadaceae bacterium | reverse complement strand
CCACATTACCTGATCAGCCCTTAAAAAACTGAAAAACAGGCTCATGATTAAGTTCACTTTGCGTCACCCCCCAAAAGGTCAGTCGCAATCAGCATCCGCTGAATTGCGCTACATGGTTGGCTCCGCTCGTGTAACTATGTTACCAGCTCAACTCGTCTCGTTGCCGGGACGGGGGTTTTATGTTTTCCTTTAGGATTCGTGTTAAGGGTGAAAACTTCACACAACGATCCTTTTCAACTTCACCAGGTCGCTTCGACCTGCTTTCAATTTCCATCTATTCCTTCACCGGGCCTCGAGCCCGCTTACTCTCCCTGATCAACCCAGCGGTTTGTCGCTGAGAGTACCGCCAGAGCGCTCGCTGTCTCCGCGCTCCCCTTGATCTCGCAATTCCCTACCAGCAGGTGACTGTCGCGACCCGCGCGAACCGTCACACCTACGAACACGTACTCACGGTCGAAGGCCTCCATCACCTTCACTCCTTCTACCGCCAGTTGTCCTTCTCTGCCCTCGGCAGAACCGATCGCGAACACTGTCGCGCGGGCGGCTAAATCGAGACGGGATCTGTCACCCTCGATGCCGTGAGCTTCACCAATGTAAGACTCCTCGCCCTTACGTAGCGTAACTCTGCATGAGAGCCCTTTCGTCCGGGATCCTCTGACTTCCACATCCTCGAAATAAAGGCGCCGAGCCGTATACCTCTTGACACTGCCCTCGGACGCCGGACCCACCGCGAATGAGCTCCGCGGAGTAGGATGCGCGGCCTGAGGGTGCGCCGGCGTCGGCCTTGTGGGCTTGGCCTCGCTGGTGATGGCCACCGAGATCTTCCGGTGGTCAACCCTCATCGCCAGGTGCGCCATTAGCGCACTTTCGATGTTTCTAACCACCTGTTTAGGCGTGAGCTCAGCCGTAGTCAGAACATGGATCTGTTCGACCGCGCCACTCTCGCTTTCCATGATCTTGGCCGACACCACTCCCGGAAGCGTCAGGATCAGCTCTTCAGCACGCTTGATCGGGAGTACGCTGCCTGCGATGTTGTTCAAATTCAATTTGTTAGGCGAGGCTTGGGTGGTGCGAAACAGGTGACTAATATTGCAGTCCCCGCTCGCTTAAGCAAGCAAATATTCGCACTCGCCTCTCCCCAAAAACAACGCGCGTTTTGGAGGGTCAAACACCGCTTGGACGAGTACGGATATGCGTCTTTCATATCACCGAGATGCTGGTTTCATTGCAGCGCGACAGTAGACGAACCTCAGCCGCTGGCAGTAACAAGCCAATTTCAAAGTGATCCCCACCCGGTCCGACTCAGCCCGCCGCCACTTCCTCCGGCGCGATCCCGTAGTCCCGCAGCTTCCGGTAAAGCGTCCGCTCACCAATATCGAGGATCTCCGCGGCCTTCCTCCGATTCCCCCGCGTCTCCCTGAGCGCCCCCTCGATCGCCGCCCTCTCGATCTCCGCCATCGTCATCCCGGGAGCCAAGGTCACCACGCTCGGCGGCGCGGGCTGGTCCGGCGGCTCGATCGCCCGCGCAGTCGCGCCGGAGCCGAGCGCCGCGGCAGGCTGCACCTCCCCAACCCAGTCGTGACGCTCGTCATCCAGACGCCGCCGCAGCTCCTCCACCTGAAGCCGCAGCTCCAGCATGCTCCTCACCAGAAACTCCAGCTCGCGCCCCTCGGCGCCAACCGCGCCGCGCACAACCGGGCCCACGTGCACCGGTAGGAAGCGCGCCGCTCCACCCTCCCGAATCGGACGTGGAATGTCCTCCGGCCCGATCTCGCGGCCCGGGGCCAGGACCACCATGCTCTCGATCAGATTCCGCAGCTCGCGCACGTTGCCCGGCCAGGGATACGTCATGAGGATCTGCATCGCCTCCGCCGAGATCCCATGGAACGGGCGGTCGTGCTGCGACGAGAACTCCTTGATGAAGCGCCGTACAAGGAGCGGAATGTCCTCCGGCCTCTCGCGCAAAGGAGGCAGATACATGCTGAGGACGTTCAACCTATAGTAGAGATCGGCGCGGAATCTTCCCGCCTCCATGCTCTCGCGCAGCGGACTATTCGTCGCCGCCACGACTCTCACGTTGATCGGGATCTGCGTCGTTCCACCGACCCGCGTCAGCTTTCTCTCCTCCAGCACGCGCAGCAGCTTCACCTGCGTCGATGGCGGAATCTCCCCGATCTCGTCGAGAAAAAGCGTCCCCTCATCCGCGAGCTCGAACCGGCCAATGCGCCGCTCCGCCGCACCCGTGAACGCTCCTTTTTCGTGGCCGAACAACTCGCTCTCGATCAGGGTCTCCGGCAGCGCGCCGGCGTTCACCGCGATGAACGGCTTTCCGCGGCGCGGACTCAGCTTGTGAATCGCCTGCGCCACCAGCTCCTTTCCCGTGCCGCTCTCTCCTTCGATGATCACCGTGCTCGAGACCGGCGCGATCTGCTCGACCTTGAGCAGCACTTCGCCGATCGCTTCCGATTGTCCGATCAAACCCGTCGCTTCGGTGAGACGCTTTCGGTCGAGAACACGCCGAACCGCCAGATACAATTCGTCGGACGTTACGGGCTTCGTGTACACGTCGGTGAATCCGATCGTGCGCAAACGCTCGCGCAGCTGCGGATCCTCGACGTCGGCGAGTCCGATCACCGCGGTGCCGTTCCACAGCTGGTCCCGCACCATCTGAACATTCCCGGCATCGCCAAGGTTGCCCGTGAGGACGATGAGGTCGGGCTTGAAGCGCTTGATCTCGCCGCGCAGATCGTCAAGCGGCGAGACTACCTCCGTCTTGTTCCCCGCTGCTTCGAGCACCGCGTTGAGTCTGACCGCCGGCTCGACATCGGTGAGGGTGATCAGAACTTTCATCGCGCCAGCTCGGGGCCCGCACCACCCGCGGACACCGCGGCGAGAGCGTGGTCAGTTACCTTGCCGCTCAGGATGTCGCAGGCGTGCTGAATGATCGGGTCCAGGGCGTCCAGACCATCTCGCACGCCGCTGGGCGAGCCGGGCAGATTCACGATCAGAGACTTGCCCCGCACTCCCGCGATGCCGCGTCCAAGTGCCGCTCGGGGAAATGTCGGCATTGCCATAATCCGGATCCGTTCCGCGATCCCCTGCGCCTCGCGCTCGATCACGGAGCGCGTCGCCTCGGGCGTCACGTCGCGAGCGGAAAGCCCGGTGCCGCCTGTGGTGAGAACGAGATCCGCGCCCTCTGTGTCGCACGCGCGAAGGAGCGCGCGCACGATCTCAACCGTTTCGTCGGCGCACGACGCCGCGGAAACGAGCTCGTATTTCTTCGCCTTCACCCAGCCGGCGATGACCGCACCCGACGTATCCTCGCGCGCGCCCCGCACAACGGAATCGGAAACGGTGATCGCCGCTACGCGGATCAAAGTCTGCTGCCGTCTTTATAAAAGGGCATCTTCTGCACGGTCGCCGGGATGCGCTTCCCACGTATCTCGATCTCGAGCGGCGATCCTTCCGCCGCCGACCCGGGCGGCACGTACGCGGTTCCAATCGGAATGCCGAGCGTCGGACTCATCGTCCCGCTCCTCACCTCGCCGCTCGCCTTTCCGTTCGCGAACACCGGATAACCGTGTCGCGGAAAGGATCTCTCCGCGGTCGTGAACCCGACCAGCTTTCGCCCGAGTCCCTGCTCCTTCTGCTTGGCCAGCGCGTCGCGTCCGACGAAATCGCCCTTCTTCATTTTCACCAGCCAGCCGAGCGATGCTTCGAGCGGCGTGGTAGTGTCGTCGAGGTCGTTGCCGTAGAGCGCCATTCCCATCTCTAGCCGCAGCGAGTCGCGCGCGCCGAGTCCGGTGGGGGTGACTTCGCCGGAGGCGGTGAGGGCGTTCCAGATTGTCTTCGCGTGCTCGCCCGGGAAGTAGAGCTCGAACCCATCCTCACCCGTGTAGCCTGTGCGGGAGATGTAGACCTTATCGACGCCGGCGACCTTGCCGGTAATGAACTCGTAGTATTTGATCTTCGAGAGATCGGTGACAGTGAGCTTCTGGAGGATTCTCGCGGCGTCGGGCCCCTGAAGCGCGAGGAGCGCGATCGTGTCGCTGATATCCTCGAGCTTGGCGTCGAACTTCCCGACGTACTTCGAGATGTGCGCGAAGTCCTTGTCGATGTTCGATCCGTTCACGACCATCAGCACGCGATCTTCGAGGCGGTAGACCAGACAGTCATCGACGATCGTTCCATCTTCGCGGAGAATCGTGGAGTACTGGGCCTGGCCGACCGCGAGGCTTTTGACATCGTTCGTGGTGACGTAATTCACGAAGTCGATCGCCTGTGGCCCGCGCACCAAGAACTCGCCCATGTGGCTCACGTCGAACAGCCCCGCCTTCTCGCGCACGGCCTTGTGCTCGGCTGTTATCCCCGTCGGGTACTGCACGGGCATCTCGAACCCGGCGAAGGGGACGATCTTGGCGCCCAGGGCTACGTGAACGTCGTAGAGGGGCGTGCGCTTGAGGGGTGTTGCGTCAACCATTGCTGGACGGCCTTGCCTGAGGTCTCGCCCAATATGCGCGAAGCGCCCCTCGAATTCGAGGGGCGCCGTGACAATTTGGCAGAAAAACCCGGAAAGCTCTGCCTAATCCATCAATTCGGCCCCGGTGATCTCCTTGACCTCGCCCAGGGTGGGCCGTGACCCGGTCACCTTCGACTTGAGGAAGTCGAACAGGATGATCGGCCGGGACTTGCTCACCTTCATGTAGGTGGCCATCTCGGCTTCGACCATGATGATGGCAATACGCGGATCGTTGGGGCCGCCGTCCCTCTCTCCACCTTCGTCATCGAACCAGGCTTTCCAGCTTTCGCTGTAGAGTTGGCGGACCTTGTTCCGGTTCTTCGACACGTGCGCCAGGCCCGCGACCGAAACCCATTCGTGCGTCCGGTTGTTGTAGTAGGAGCAGTTGACGTGGGGGTCGAGCGCCAGCTCGTCGATCTTGTGGGTATCGGCGTTGGTAACGAACCAGAGGTCCGCGCCTTCGATCCGGTCCTGCGTGGCCATTGGCCGCGAGACGAGCTGGCCCGTGGGCCGGCGCGTGGTGAACATCGCGGTCTCGATGCCTTCGATCAGATCGTAGAGCTCATCGATTTTCTTGGAGGCTGTCATGCCTTTTGGATGTGCAGAAGACATGCCGGGTGCGGCCCGATGGATTGCAAAACGAACTAAGGGCGAAGCGCTTGTCGCGCTCCGCCCTTAGTTCAGCTACTCTGTTGGCTCCGAAGCCCCCAGGCGCTTACCGGCAACCGATGACGTTCTTGATGCGGGATATGTCAGCACGGATTTGCGTGCCGTCCGCAGTGGTGAACACCGCCGGGGTGTTGGCCCGCACGATCACCGCTATCGCGTCCAGCGCGGGGCAAGCGTTCCGCGGATTGCGTGAGCTGCTTAGCGCCGATGTCAGCGCATACAACAGCTCGTTCCGGCGATGCCCTCGCCGTCCATAGTGGTCATGATCATCCCAGTCTCCACCACTCGGCAACACAGCCCTGATGGAGGCGATCAGGTTGACGATCTGCTCTTGCGCGCCAAGCACGTTCACGACGAGTGATGCCGGCAGTGACTTGTTACCGGCCGCATCCACCGCCGAGCACGAGACGAAAGTCCGCCCGATCGGGAACTTGGTTCCCGACACGCGGCTGCAATCGAAGGAGGTTACGCCGACGTTGTCGTGACCGAAGCTGTCGAACGGCACAAACGCGCCGGACGGACTCGTTGCGTTCACCGTTATGGATTAGAGTGGGAACGGAAGTTTATATTTTCTCGCCGCCGAGCAGGGCTGCCAGGATCGCCTTTTGGATGTGCAGCCGGTTCTCTGCCTCGTCCCAAACCCTGCTCTGTGGCCCGTCAATTACCTCGGCCGCGACTTCCTCGCCCCTGTGCGCGGGCAGGCAGTGGAGGAAGATGGCGTCCTCCTTTGCGCGCTTCATGATCGA
>JADGQU010000167.1 GCA_017881545.1 Gemmatimonadaceae bacterium | reverse complement strand
CAGCAGAGTGGTCGGTGTGTGGGTGGGAACCGGAATCGGCGGCGGACTGATCATCGACGGCCGCCTCGATCGCGGCGCTCGCGGCGCGGCAGGAGAGATCGGCCATGTGCTGCTCAAAGAGGATGGCCCACTGTGCGGATGCGGACGCCATGGATGCGCCGAGGCACTGGCCAGCCGCACGGCGATGGAGCGCGACGTCCGGGAAGCCGCGCGCAACGTGAAAACGTCGGTTCTGAAGATCATGAAAGAGCGGGAGAAGACCCGCATGACGAGCAGCGTCATGGCCAGAGCCCTCAAAGCGAACGATCCGGTCATGAAGCGGGTTCTGGCAAACGCACAGCATTATCTCGGACTGCTGGTAGGGAACCTGGTGAACGTCCTCGACCCCGAGATGGTCGTGATCGGCGGCGGGGTCGCGCAGCGTCTCGGCGAGCCATTCGTCCAGCCCATCCGCGAAGTCGCACGATCGCGCTTCCTCCGCCCCGATCCCGATGGCAAGGTCAGAATCGAGCCCTCCATCCTCGGCGACTTCTCCGGCGCCCTGGGCGCCTGCGCCCTGGCGAAACGCGAGCTCCGGTAAGGCCACGCGATCAGGCTCCGCGGGCAACGATCGAGCGACGACGTCGTACGGCCCTCACGCCAATGAAGTGGACATCGATCACGATTCCCGCCAGCCGAACGCCGCGACGACGACGGTCGTGGCCTGCACAACGAGAACGAGCGCGACGCATGCCGTCCAGCCGCCGAAGCGCCAGAAGAATCCCGGCAGTACGCCGCTGAGGCTGCCGCCCGCGTAGTAGCAGGCGACGTAAAGACCTGCCGCTGATGCGCGGCCGCCCGGCGGTGAGGCTACCTGGATGTAGCTCGTCGCTGCCGACTGGCAGACGAACACCCCTGACGAACAGAGCACGAGCCCCGCCAGAATCAGCGGCATCGAGTGGAGTAGCGTCATCGACACACCGATCATCGAGGCGATGACTGCGGCCATCAGCACGGGGCGCGAGCCGACGCGGCCGATGCCGATACCGGCAAGTGGCGTGACGACGAGGCCGGCGAGATAGACGACAAAGAGCGAGCTGAGTTGGGCCGGCGTCAGCAGATAGGGCGCCGCGGCGAGATGAAACGTGATGTAGGTGAAGACGGCTACGAGCGAGAAGAGCACGTTAAAGCCAACCGCGTACGTTGCCACGAGCTGCGGATTGCGCAGGTGGCGCAGCACACCGCCCTCGGTATGCGCTGGAGCCAGCGCCGGCTTGCGATCGCGCGGGAGCCAACGCGCGATGACGACGCCGAAGAGGAGATCGCAACCGCCGATGATGACAAATCCGTGGCGCCAGTTCGGCGCGATCGAGGCAATGACGCGATGCGTGGCCGCGTAGCCGATGACGACGCGCCCGAGGAAGCCGCCGAGGACCGTGGCGCTGACGTAGAGCGACATCGCCGTGGCGACCTTGCCGGGCGACCACTCTTCGGCGATATAGGCGATGGCCACCCCGAAGATGCCCGGCATCACGAGACCCTGGAGAAAGCGCCAGAAGATCAGCATCGGCAGCGTTGTGGCCGTGGAGGCCAGGAGTGTGGGGATGGCCAGCAGCAGCGTCGCGACCACGATGACCCGCTTGCGGCCTGCGCGCTCGGCAACGAGGCCACAGAAGGGCGCGGAGAGAGCAACGCCGATCGTGGCCGCGCTCACTGTCATTCCCACCGCCACCTTCGAGGCCGCGAAGATCCTGGCCAGCATAGGCAGCAAAGGCTGCGTCGCATAGAGGTTGAGGAACGCGGCGATGCCGGCCAGCATGATGGCGATCGTGCCCGCGGCCGAAATGGTCGCAGCGTGCGCACCGGACGCCTCCACGTCCGCCTGCGCATTGGCGCCGCTCGCCACGACCGCGTCCGCGGTGTCCCGGACCACGACCCGGCGGCGGAATGCGCGATCGATCGTCCTGCGAAAATCGGTCACTTTGAAAGGGGATCGAACAAGGCCCAGTCTGATCTGACCAACCGGCGGCGTCAATCTCTATTTTCGAGGCCTTTCCGCCAGCGTGCAGTAAGGCATCACGCGCCGGCTCCGTTTGCTTCCCCATACCGGGATCTGTATGGTGACGGACGTCCGCCCCGAGTGAGGTATTACCGATTAGACCCCTTCTGCGCTCCCCCTCCCGCCCCGCCATGATACTGGTGATGGTTCTTCTCGCCACGACGCTGCGAGCGGATGATCTGCGCGCGATTTCCGATGCCGAACGCGCCGCCGTGCAGGATGTGGCGGCCTTCCTCAGCCGCGGCCCTGTGGCGTTGCAGAGCGAGCTCGGATCCGCCTCCCCACTGCGCATGTTGCCGCTTCCTGAGGCCCTCACGGAAATCGAAGCGCGGACGGGCCCTGCGACCGGTGCCGCATGGACTCTCCAGACTGTGGTCCCCGCCCTGAAGGATAAGACCGCCGTCTTCATGGTGAATTATCCGTCGGGCATCGATGAGACCGTCATGATGGACATGAGCCGCGATGGCAATGCATGGCGCATCGCCGACATCCGCGTACTGGCACAGCGGTCGCGAACTGCTCCGATCTTTGCGAAGCAACCGGCGGTAGTCGCACCTGTGACCGGCGACGCGGAGAGTGGAGAGGAACGCGTCATGATCCTGATCGCCGGCCTGCTGGCGGCGGCGATCGCCGCCTCCGCTTCGCTGGTCAGCGGCGGCCACGGAATCTTCTCGCGGGCGCTTCTCGGCGTCTCGGTGGCAGCGCTGGGAGTGGCAGCCGCCCTGGCGGTCCAACGCGACGACCGCTTCCGGTTCGTGCCACCGCCAGCGCGCGTCAAACCGGCGGCAAGCCCTCTCGTGGAACGCTTCTCGGCCCTGCTGCCGTTACGACGGGCCATGGCTGCTGGCGCTGCCGACGTCGAGCCGATCTTCCGATCCACCCCGGCCGTCGGTTCAGCGCGGCAGGTTGCCGATCTCTGGAAAGCCCAGTGGGATCTGCAGCAGACCAGGAGCGCGGCCGTCGTGAACACTCTCTCCCGCTTTCCGTCACCATCCGAGATTCCGCTTGCGGAGATTCTTCGCGCCCGCCTGGCATACTTTGAAGGGAAGGAGGTCGACTCGATCGTGGCCTACGAGCATGCGGTATCGCTCGGGCCCGGCCGCGACGGACTGTGGTACGAGACGGAACAGTCGCTCTCGACGCTGGGCTACGATGAGCGTGCCCGCCGGTATCTGAACCGCCTGGCGCAGATGGGCTCTCGCGACGCCAACGTCTACTACTCGCTCGCGGTGCTGGACGCCGCCGATCGGCATGAGGAGGATTCCGAACGTGAACTGAAGAAGGCCTTCGAGCTCAAGCCGGTCGAACGGGCCAGCCTGGTCGGCGCCGCAGCCCTGTGGTCCGTCCTCCGACGGCCGGCCATCGCCGCCTTCGTCAAGTTGAGCGATCCGTCCGAAGCGACATTCGCATCGCCCACATTGGCTACTCGTACCATCGCCCTTCCACCGGAAGCGACCGCGCGGGTGTCGGGCGACTTTTTCGATGTGAAGATCGGCGAGCAGGAACTGGCGGTGCCGGGCGGGGCGTCGCTCGCGCCGGCCGGTGCGGCCATCACCGACGCCGGGGAGTGGGGACGGAGCGATGAGCAGAAGGCGCTCGCCGATCTGCCGCGGCTTCTGAGCGTGCCGCGAACGGCCGGCTCGTTCACGCAACCACAACTGCGCCTGCGCATCACACGCGCGGCTCGGGCCCTGGCAGAGCACAACTCATGGCCGCAGCTTCTGCAGCTCACCGAAGGTCTGTCACCGCGGTGGGAGAACATTCCGCCTCAAATCCTGTTTCTACGCGACGTGGCGCTCCAGCGGATGCAACGCCGCGACGAGGCGCGCCTCCTCCTGGAGGAGCTCGCCGCCAGTCCCGTCGTCAGGCGGAAGAACGAGCCGGAGACGATGATCGAGCTCGCTGAGATGCTGGCCTCGATCGATCAGTATGACCCGGCGATCAAGCTTCTCGATCGAGCTGCCAGCGTGCGCCAGATTTCCTGGATCGACGACCGCGTCCGCCAGTTGCAGATGAATCGACGCTTGCAGACCAAATACGCAACGCTGCGCACCACCCACTTCGAAATCCACTATCCCGATGACGTCAAGCCAGCGTTCGCCCAGGACTTCGGCGCCATCCTCGAGTCCGAGTTCACGCGCGTACAGAAGACTGTGCCAGTTCCGGGGTTCCGCTCCGTCGTAGTCGACTTGCTCTGGTGGCGCGACTTTCGTTCCACGTATACGGGCAATGACTTCATCCTGGGCTTCTATGAGGGGAAGATCACGGTGCCGCTCGCGGGCGCGCCTGCCTGGGTGCCGCCGATCGTCGCCATCCTCACACACGAGATGACGCACGCCATGATCGCCCAGGCCACCAATGACCAGGCTCCGCATTGGTTTCAGGAAGGTCTCGCCCAACGCATGGAAATGCGTAAGTTCCACGCCAACGCCTTCAATATGTATGAAGACGATAAGCTGCTCTCCATCGCCCTCCTCGACGCAGTTCTCCAGGGCTCGCCCGATCCCGGCATGATCCAGGAGGCCTATATCGAATCACAGACGGTCATCCGGTTCATCGAGGCCACCTATGGTCCTTCAGGCATTCCGAAAATGCTGGAGGCCTTCCACGACGGCGCAACCACCGCGGAAGCGTTCCAGAGATTGTCCGGCCTCACTACGGCTGCGTTCGACACGCAATTACGCACGTGGGGTCGCGGCAAGGCCACGGTGTTCGAAAACCCACCGCCCGTGCGATACGACTCCGACCCGAATAATTCGCTTCACTGGGTGAAGCCAAAACAGAAGTCCGTTTCCGGCCCCGCGGCAGGAGCCACGGATGAAGAATGAGGCCGTGCAGATTGTTCTAGGCATCACCATCGCGCAGTGGATCGTCTTCGTGATCGGCAGCTTCGCCTCGCGCGCCAAAACGCCCCGAACAGGACTCCGCAGCGCCGAACGCAACCTCATAGTGAGCAGCGTGCTGCTCGTCGCCGTCTGGCTCTACACCTTCGGTATGCCGCTGATGCCAGCCACAGCAGCGCATTCCGCCGACCCGTCAGCTACCGCTGCAAAGGCGGCGACCGGCTCTTGTGCCTCGATCGACGTGGGAATGAACGCCGCCCAGGTCAAGGAGCGGCTTGGCAAGGCCGATGAGACTCGGAACGATGAAGCGACCCGTGGACCCGGGGCCGCGATCCTCATCTATCGAGATTCGCGTTGTTCGATCCATCTGCTCGACGACAAAGTGGAGCTCGTCGACTGAGTCCTCGAGGCTTCGGCTTCAGGAATCCAGCCTCATCTGACTGTCAGCGATGTCACGTGCCAGGATCCTTGTTTCGCGAATGATGCGGAGCCGGTGCGGTTGAAAGTTCGCGCGTCCGCATCGTAGCCGAGGGTGTTGCCCGCCGCCGTGGTGAACGTCCACCCGAATTGAACCTGCGCGAGGCCCGGGCTGCTGGTGGCGCTGCCCATCGTGGTGACGCGGCGGGAGCCGAGGTTCGCAACGTAGCTATCCCCGCCGTCAATGATGCCCTGTGAGAGGCCGCTTGCTGTGAGGTGGACGTAGATCAACTCCGAGCTCGCTGCGAAATTCGGCGGATAGCGATGACCGTCGGTGTTGATCGACTCGAGCGGCGGATTGAATTCGACCAGTCCGTCGCGCACCGCCGGAAAGAGCGCTGGATATCGCTCGAGCATATAGGCATATAGATGTTTCTCAAACTGTTTCGGAAGCGTGTAGGACAAGGGAGTGGCCATCGAAGCACTCTCTTCGATCAGCCGCCTGGCATCGCCCTCCGTCAGATCAGACGGCAGTGTGTTGACCTCGCCTGTGCTCGTCGCTGCCCGTGATTCCGCGAGTCGCTGCTGCGGCGCAAGCTTCACCATGGCGCGCGCCTTCAAGCCTTTTCGATTGATCCCGTTCATCTCTTCGTC
>JADGQU010000166.1 GCA_017881545.1 Gemmatimonadaceae bacterium | reverse complement strand
GATGCTCGCGGCGTTGCAGAATCCGTTCACGGTATCTGCGTTCGCAGGACAGAACGCTCGACCGGTCTCTCCGAACACCGTCAGCGACATCTTATCAACGAAGACCGGAATGAAGCGGAAACCGCGCGATGGTGCGGCCAGCGGTGCTCTGTACTCGGCCGCTGCCGAATAAGCGCGAATTCCACCCTCGACACCCGCCGGATATCCGCGCACGCCGAAGGTCCGACGTTGTTGCTGACCGACCGAGACACCAGGAAAGACATCGAGCCCGGTCCCGCTGATTCCGCCGGCTGAAAAAAGGTCGGGACTTCCGTCATCGGTAATTCCCCCCGCCGCCCGCAGCGCGAGCACGTGGTGCGCAAAACCGGGGAAGTCGAGTGATTTGAAAGCCAGCGTCGTCCCGATGACGCTACGGGTGGCGCCCCCTGTCGTGCCCGCTTTCCAGCGCTGACGTCCGAACGCGCTGATGCTGATTCCATCCTCGGGCGAAATACTCAGGCCCGGGCGCTGCGCGTTCGACCACCCGGCCGACGCAACCAGTGCCGGATAGTTGTGCGTCTGCGAGAAGAAAGACTGCAACTGCCGGATCACGGTGTCGGGACGCGTGGAGTAGGTATCGCCGTCGAGCTCTCCCCCGATCGAGGCCGTGGTGTAGCTCCGGAAACGGGGACGAACGAACGTCGCCTGAAGCGAGACGACTCTCTCGCGCTGCGCGAGTCCGAACGGTGAGCTGAGGTTTCCGGCTCCATCGTCAAAACGAAAAGTCCCATTCGAGTAGTCCTGGGACACATAGAGATCGATCAAGGGCAGACCGAATCCCGCGTAGCGGTACCAGAGCCACGCGGAGGTTTCTGCCCACTTCGAATTGTGAAGGACCTCGACGGAATAGTCGTGGCGACCCACAATGTCGTAGCCGCTGGTGGCGGCACCCCACGATGTCCCGTCGTCTGTGCTGCTCTCGACAACGGGAATCCAGTAGCGGGGCATGAGCGATTGCCACGGCGAATACTCAGTTGCGCGGGAAGTATCGGCTTCGCCGCGTGGCGCGAGTCCGGGAACGATCGCCACGCAGGTCGTGCAGCCCGAGCGCGGACTTGTTCGGGTGCTGTCCACGACGACGCGTGTGACCGACGATAGCGGTGCAACGCCGAGGTGGTAGCCGTCGCCCCTGAAGAGCAGTGCGGCCAACTGTGTTTGATCGGGCGATAGCTCGGGCGCGAACAAGCCTGTCGACGCATCGCTCATGCGCGAGACTCTTGGCGCGAACGTCGTCACGTCGGCAACGTAGATCTGTGGCGAACCGCTTCGCTCAGACGAGAAGTAAATGCGCCGCCCGTCCGCAGACCAGCTCGGGCTCGAGTTGATCGCGTGCGTCGCGCCGAAGGAATCAATCAGCTTCCCATCGGAATCCATGATGACGATCTCGGATCTCCCGTGACTCTGCTTTACTGCCGCGATGCGCGTGCCGTCCGGGGACCAGCGCGGATCAGCCCACTGCACGTCGATGCTCGTCGGCGTGACCGGCACGAGCGTGTGTCCGTTGCGTGATACTCTTACCAGCCTCGTCGTTCCCGGCTCATCTTGTAGCGCCACGATCTCTCCGTCACCGCGGGCGTCGGGCGAGGTCAGCCGTGCTCCCGTGGTAAGCCGCGTCTCCGACCCGTTTCTCTCCACGTAGAGATCGTTCCGGATGTGATACGGATCGATGTAATCGGGCTGTGAGTAGAGAAGGCCGCCGTCGGGCATTCTCACGTTGGGGCTCGTCCCATTGCGCCGGCCGAGCCGGGTCTCGCGCCCCGAGAGAGTGACCTCATACGCGGATGGCACCTCTCGCGCGTTGTCGCCCGCGTAGACCAGAGTGGTGTCGCCGAGCCAGCGCGGGAAGAGCGCCACGCGTCCGCCGTTGGTGAGCTGGCGCCACCCCGGCATCGCCTCGTGTGGTGTGCTCATCTCCGCAACCAGCGAGTCGCGCCAATGCTCCCACGCCGTCTGGAACGACATTCCAAAAGCGCTCCGCGACGTCAGCGTAAGAATGAATGGCAACGGAGTTTTGGCGCCCCGCTCTACGAACTCGCGGATGCTGCCCGGCCCGCGCGTGCGGGACAGGTAGTCGAACAGGAGCGACCCATAGATGTAGATGACGTTGCCGCCGGGAAAGCGCGAAGTGCCTGGTGACAGCTCCTCGAGCGTGGGCACTCGATTGGCAAGAGCGGCCGCGCGAGCAGTCATCGAGTGTTCGGAGCTCTCGAGCCTGCCCATACCCGTCAGTCGCGACTCGAAATAGACGGCCAGTCCCTCGAGAACCCAACGTGGCTCGTACAGATTCGGGAACAGCAGCGGATTCCTTCCGAAGACGGCCTGCCCGAAGCGCCAGATTCCGCGCGAGCGGTCGAGATGGAAAATGTGCGTGAGCTCGTGGGTCACTACGAGCGCGTTCCAATCATCATAGTCGCGGAGACCCGATGCATCAGTCGGCGGGTGCGCAAAGACTACGATTCGATTCGACGGAAACGGCGTGGCGTAGCCATTCGTGTAATCGACGTTGTCCGAAACGACGAGGTCGATTGTGCCGCGCGGCGGAACGAGCTCCGTCGACAGCTCGGCGTACGCCCGCTCGGCGTTGACCGCCGCCCTCCGCGCATCTTCTTCGACCGCCGGAGTGAAATGCACGCGGAAATGCTGCGTGCGGATTGTGCGCCAGTGCTCGTTGGGCGGCAGCTGCCCGCCCGCGACCCGCGCCGCCCAGAAGACCAACGCGGCACCGAGCGCGAACGATCTCACGGTTTGTTGGCCAGCGATGCGAAGTAGGCCTCGAGGCCGCGCACTATCGCGGTGGCGTAAGCGTCCTGGTACGTCGGGGTTCTCAGCGCCGCTTCCTGGTCAGGCATGATGACGAATGCGCCCTCGGTGAGAATCGATGGCATCCACGTTCCGCGAGCCACCGCAAGGTTCTGGAATTTGGTTCCATTGTCGCGCAGTCCCAGCTCGGCCAGCAGCGCCGCCTGGGTCGCCACACCCAACGGAATCGAATGAGGCCAGAAATAAAGCGTCAAAGACCCGTTGTTGACAAATGGATTCACGCCGTCGGGGAAAGCATTGAGGTGGATCGAGACGAAAGCGTGTGCGTTCGCGCGACGGCTGATGATCGGGCGAAGTCCGAGATCGACCGGCTCGGGGCCCGTGCGCGTGATCACGACGTTCACGCCGCGCTGGGTGAGCAGATCGCGAACTTTTAGACCGACCTGGAGCACTGCATCGCCTTCGTACAGTCCCGTCGGCCCCGTAGCACCGGCGGGCGGATGCCCAGGATCCACAGTGATCGTGAGGCCACGGAGCGGAGATGTGGCATCCGCGATTCGGGGGGGACGCCGCACCCTGAAAGTCAGCGCGCCGTTCTGCCACAGCGCGAGGTAACCGTACGGGGCGCGCTCGAGATTGATTGCGTAGCGCACTCTGCTCGGCTCGGGCGTGGAGCTGATGCTGTTGAAATAGGAATCGGGAGGCGCCGGCATCGCCGAGATCACGGGCGCTCCGGTCACGCCGTAGAGTAGCAGCGAGAGCGAGCGGTCGGTCTCCTCTACAAGGTACGGCGGTGGCGATCCGGTCATGGGAATCACGACGTCGATCCATTCCGGGCCGGGCTCGATGCGAACCGTTCCAACCTGGCGAACGGGGGCCGTCGAATCGCCGACGAACCCGCCTGGTGCCGCGGCCGAGATGTTCTGCGGCCGCAACTCGCTGCGCAGAACCCACGCGTCCTGGATCGAGTCGAGCTGGATGTGCACGAAGTCGTCGCCGCTCGCCTTCATCGCGCCCGTGATCTTCACAACCGTGCCTGGAAAGAGAAACCACTTGTACTCCTGTCCATTTCCAGGAGCAGGGCGAGCGATCGTCACGCGGTCCGTGTCGTCCACAGTCGAAGTGGGCGCGCCGAGGGTGACGTAGACATTCGCTGGAACCGGAATGAGCGTATCGGGCGATGGAACGGGTTGAACCGTGTCGCCGGGCAGCTTCACGCGGTGCGTGGTATCGGGGACCGGCGGAATTCTTACCGGAAGAATGAGCCGCGCCCGCTCAGCGCCGCTCGATGCGAGCAGCTCGTAACGCGGTGCGCTATCGGGCGGGACGGGCAGCCATCCCATGAAGGCGCCGTTGGGCCAGACGGGCACGGCCACACCGTTGATGCGAAGCGCGGCGTCTCCGGTTCCGACGCTGCCGAATATGAAATTCGAATCCCGAACGGTGAGGAGCTGTTCCGGTCTGGGATAGGCGACGGTGATTTGAAGGGGGCCACGCACCTCGGGAACCGGTGGCAGCTTCGGACTGGCGGGAGGAATTGGGGCGGGAGTGAGCGGAGGAAAGGTCACGGGAGCCGGAGCAGGCGTGGATGGCGCCCGCGCCGGCCCGCAGGCCGCGCTCGCCAAGACGACGCAGCAGGCAATACCCCTATAGGTCCAAGCATTCATCGTAAGGTTCCAGGTTACACGTGCAATGCGGTATACATCTTTCCAATACGCATGGGTAGTGCCCTCGTTCGATTCGTTTCACTATCTTTTGTCGCACCGGGAGGCGGTTTTCTCCCGTGACCGTACCACTATGCTCCCGTCGAGAGCCAAAATTGATTGCAGAGAGTTTCGGGATCTCGAATGTCGGCCTGATCAGGCACGACAATCAGGATTCCTTCTTGATAGCGAACCTGGAGACTGGCGACATCGCGACGATGAGCGCGCCCACGCTCGTCTCGGTGCACACCGCCCCTTTCATCCTCATTGTCGCCGATGGTGTCGGCGGAGCAGCATCCGGCGCGCTCGCCAGCTCCATCGCGACCGAGACGATTCTGAGCGAGCTGCACCGATGGTGGCACAAAGTCCCCAAGCGCACGCCTGAAGCAGTCGAAGCCGCGCTCAAGCGGGGGATCGACGTCGCGAACAGGGCGATCTTCCAAAAAGCCAATGCGTCGCCCGAGCATCACGGCATGGGCACGACGACGACGCTGACTCTTGTGCTCGACGGCGAAGCTTACATCGCTCAGGTGGGCGACAGCCGCGCGTATCTCGTGCGCAAAGGCGCCGCCAAGCAGCTGACCAAGGACCAGTCATTCGTGCAACGGCTGATCGACGCCGGCCGCATGACCGTGAAGGAAGCGGCGCAGAGCGAGCACCGGAACATCATCCTCCAGGCGCTTGGTCCGGAAGAAAAGGTCGTCACCGACTTTTATCGCGTGAGGCTGGACAACGACGACATTCTCGTGCTCTGTAGCGACGGCCTGTCGAATCAGGTGTCGCCCGAGGAGATCGGACGGATAGCGCGCGGCGCGGGGCGGCCAGAGGAGATCTGCAAGGCGCTCATCGAGGAAGCGATGCACACAGGCGCGCCTGACAACGTCACCGTCGTGACGGCACGTCTCCGCAGTCCTGAAGAGGACTATCGCCGCGGCGCCAAGGACCGCTGAGCGGCTTTCGCCTATACCGTCTCACCGGTGTGAGGCGCCGCGCCGATCGGCAAGTCGCGCGACCAGGGCGCGATGAATGGAAGCAGCAGGAGCGGCGGAATCGCCATCGTGACCGTGATGAGAAAGAACGTCGGCCATCCCAGTGATTCCGCGATCTTCCCGGCCGGCGCGACGAGTATGTCCCTGCTGGCAGCCAAGAGGCTCGAGAGCAGTGCGAACTGCGTGGCAGTAAAGCGCCTGTTGCACATGCTCATCAGGTAGGCGGTCATCGCTCCGGTAACGAGACCGAGCCCGAAGTTCTCGGTCACGACAGCGGCCACCATGAAGGCATGGTTCTTCCCGGAGAGCGACAAACCGTAGTAGGTGAGATTGCTCAAGCCCTGGAAAACCACAAAAATCCAGAGAGAGCGGTTGATCCCCCACTTCCCTATCACCGCGCCCGCGACGAGAACGCCCAGGATCGTCGCGACAACTCCGATGCCGAGGAACACCGCGCCGACCTCGCTCTGAGAAAAACC
>JADGQU010000023.1 GCA_017881545.1 Gemmatimonadaceae bacterium | reverse complement strand
CGAGACGCTGGTTCATGGTGCGCCAAGCAATCTCTTTCCCATACCGAACGGGCAGATCAACAGCAACGCTCTCCTGACGCAGAACCCCGGCTGGTGACGCTACAGACGCTATTCTATGGTCGTCAGGCCCGCCGTGTCTCCTGCGTCGTCTTCGCCGGTTTCGCGGTAGGATGCGGAGGCAATACAGCACCCGGTCCCGGAGGCGATGGAACGCCTTCGGGGCCGACTGCGGAGGTTTGGCTCACCACGGCGGACGCATCGCGGCTGCTCTCGCTGCAGCCCGATGTAGTCATCCGATCGGGGGCTGATGCATCATCCATAGTCATCGATGTGGATGAGGCAACGAGCTATCAGGAGATTGTCGGCTTTGGGGCGGCGATGACCGATGCATCGGCGTTTCTCATCCAGCACAAGCTCGGCGCCCAACACGATGCGATTCTCCACGAGCTGTTTGGCCGCAATCCCGGCATCGGCTTGAGCTTCGTGCGCGTGCCGATGGGTGCGTCGGACTTCTCCACGCACCATTACAGCTACGACGACATGCCGGCCGGCCAAACGGATTCCACGCTTGCCAACTTCTCAATCGCTGAAGATCGCGTCGACAAGTTACCCGCGCTCAAGGCAGCGCTGGCGATCAACCCGCAGCTGAAGCTCGTCGCCTCGCCCTGGAGTCCGCCGGGCTGGATGAAAACGACGGGAAGCCTGATCCAGGGCACCCTTCGTCCTGAATTCTATGATTCCTTTGCGCAGTACTTTCGCAAGTTCATCGAGGGCTACACGGCGGAAGGAGTACCGATATTTGCCGTGACAATGCAGAACGAGCCCGCGTTCGAGCCGGCGGACTATTCGGGCATGCGGCTCGATCCACCGGCGCGCGCCGAGGTGATTGGCAAGCACGTCGGACCACTCTTCGAACAAGCGGGCATTCCGGCATTGATTCTCGACTGGGACCACAACTGGGATTTGCCCAACTCTCCGCTTGCCGTTCTCGCCGACAGTGCCGCACGAAAATATGTGAGTGGCGTCGCCTGGCACTGCTATGCGGGCAGCGTGGGCGTTCAGGAGAACGTCCACGCGGCGTATCCCTCGAAAGATGCCTATTTCACCGAATGCTCCGGCGGTGCATGGGCACCTGTGTTTGGCGACAACCTGAAGTTTTTCGTCGGTGAGCTCATCATCGGCAGCACGCGAGGGTGGGCCAAGGGAGTAGTGCTCTGGAATCTCGCACTCGACGAGAACGCCGGCCCCCATTTCGGCGGTTGCACCAACTGCCGCGGCGTAGTCACTATCAACTCAGCCACCGGCTTTGTCACGCGCAACGTGGAGTACTACGCGCTCGCCCACGCCAGTCAGTTCGTGAGGCCCGGCGCCCACCGCATTGCGTCGAGCACCAACGTGAGCGGGCTACAGAGCGTCGCCTTCAAGAACGCCGACGACGGCTCGAAGGTTCTCATTGTTCTCAACAGCGCGTCGGCCGAGGTGTCTTTCTCTGTGCACTTCGGAGATAAGGCGATTCGCTACGCGTTGCCAGCGGGTGCCGTAGCGACTTTCCGCTGGGCCTAGGGCAATTCCGGAAATGAAAACGGGGAGCCGCTATGGCTCCCCGTTTTTATTCCTCGTGTTCCTGCTTGAACTATGCGACCTCAGCCATCTCCAATGGCGCCGGCTCCTCACCAGCTTCGACCGGAACAAGCGCGATCTTCAGCACCTCGCTCAGCGTCTCCACGGGGTGGAACGAGAGCGTCTTCCGAACTTCCTCCGGAACGTCCTCAATGTCCGCCTCGTTCCCCTTCGGGATGATGATGGTCTTGATCCCGGCGCGATGCGCTCCGAGAACCTTCTCCTTCAGACCACCAATCGGCAGCACCCGGCCACGGAGCGTTATCTCGCCCGTCATCGCCACGTCCTGCCTCACCGGACGATCCGCCATCTCCGACACGAGCGCTGTTGCGATCGCGATTCCGGCCGATGGCCCATCTTTTGGAATCGCGCCCGCGGGCACGTGGATGTGCGCCTCGATGGCACCCAGCCTGTCGCGCGGAATTCCGAGATTGGCGGCGTTGTTCGTCGCGTACGTGAACGCCGCACGCGCCGACTCCTTCATTACATCGCCGAGCTGGCCGGTGAGAATAAGGGACACCGGGCCGCCGGGACCGACCTGTGTCTGCCCGTCTGCCTCGCGACTTCCGTAGTAGCGCCGAATCGATGCCTCGACGAACATGATGTCGCCGCCCATCGGCGTGTAATACATGCCGGTTGCGATTCCGACCTCGCTCTCCGGCAACGCATGCTCCGGATGAACCCGCGGCCTGCCGAGCAGCTCTCTCACCGTCTCGGCGTCGACCCTGTGCTCGACTTCTTCGCTCGACGCAATCTTGCGCGCGAGCTTCCGCGCCACGGCGCCGATCTGGCGCTCGAGCTGTCTCACTCCACTCTCGCGAGTGTAGCTCGACACCACCGACATGATGGCATCGTCGGTAAACGTGATGTTCTTGTCGCTCAATCCCGATTCCTCGAGCTGCCGGGGCAATAGGTACTTCTTCGCGATCTCGGCTTTTTCCTTTTCGGTGTAGCCGGCGAAGTCCACGACTTCCATGCGGTCGAGCAGCGGACCAGGAATGTTCTGCACGAAGTTTCCGGTCGCGATGAACAGCACCTCGCTCAGATCGAACGGGATGCCGAGGTAGTGATCGGTAAACGTGTCGTTCTGGGCGGGATCCAGGACCTCGAGCAAGGCGCTCGACGGATCACCCTGATACGACGTTCCGAGCTTGTCGACTTCGTCGAGCAGGAAGACGGGGTTCTTCGTCCCGGCCTGCTTCATCCCCTGTATGATTCTGCCCGGCATTGCACCGACATAAGTCCGACGGTGTCCGCGGATGTCCGCCTCGTCGCGGGCGCCGCCCAGTGCCACCCGTACGTATTCGCGGCCCAGAGATCTTGCGATGGACTTGGCGATCGACGTTTTGCCGACGCCCGGCGGTCCGATGAAGAGAAGGATCGGCCCCTTCGCCATCGCTCGCGACTTCGCCTCCGCCTTATCGGTTATCGGCCGGTCGCCGTGGTCGCCAATGGCGAGCGACGGCGTCGCGTCGTCCTTGTCGGCGAACAGGCGAGCGGCTGGCACCTCGCCCGTCTTCTCAACTTCGTCTGCGAGCTGGCTCGCGCGCAGCTGTCTCACTGCCAGAAACTCGAGAACGCGATCCTTCACATCCTTGAGTCCGTAGTGATCGTCCTCAAGCACAGTCTCCGCATGTCTCAGATCAAGCTGGTCGTCGGATCTCTTGTTCCACGGAAGCTCCGCGATCCACTCGAGGTATGTGCGAATCACCTGTGCTTCCATCGACTCGCGGCCGGCTCTCTCGAGACGCCCGAGCTCGCGCTCTACTTCGGCGCGCGCCTCTTTCGGGAGCTCCAGCTTCGCGAGCTTGTCGCGAAGCTCCGTGATCTCCTTGCTCGAGTCGTCGTCTCCAAGCTCCTTCTGGATCGCCTTGAGCTGCTCGCGCAGATACATCTCGCGCTGCCGCTCGCCCAGCTCCTCCTGGACCTGCGACTTGATATCTTCCTGCGCCTCGAGGAGGCCGACCTGGCGCTGCACATGGACGAGAACCCGGCGAAGCCGCTCCTCCACGCTCAGTGTCTCCAGCAGGCCCTGCTTTTCGGGGACGGGAAGCTCGATATAGCCGGCCACCAGGTCGGCGAAACGGCCCGGCTCGGTGACGGAATCGAGAACCTGGTGAACGACTTCCTCTGGAAGTCCTCTGCGCTCGCCGAGCTCAGCGGCCCGCTCGCGCGTCTCCTTCTGTAACGCAGTGAATGCAGGATCGTTTTCAGTTTGAGGGGTCATCTCCTCAGCCGGAACGGTCACCGCGCTCAGATACCCGTCTGCGGTCGAATATTGAAGGGCGGTCGCGCGCTGCTCGCCTTGCAACAGAAGCTGCACGCCGCCTAGCCCACGCTGGATCTGACCGATGCGCGCAATGACGCCCATCGAGTACAGGATGTCCGCTGTCGGCTCCTCGGTGTTGTCGCGCTGCGCGACAGCGAACACAAGGCGGTCGCCCTTGAGGGCAGCCTCGATCGCACGAAGAGTTGAGGGCCTGCCAGCCGCTATCGGCTGGGTAAGCCCCGGGAAAATCACGGTCCCCCTCAAAGGGAGAACTGGTAATGTTTGTCGTTGTGCCATTGTCATTCCCGAAACAAGATCATTATTTAGATACTACTTTACAGTCCTCCCTTACTGCATCTTTTGCTCTCGTGGATTTACGCCAGCACGGCACGAATCGCAACGAGGGACCTGCTGAATTGACGCGGCAAAATGCCAATTAGTCCAACCGACGAGCTCGGTACACATGTGGCTCAGGTCCTCTCTGCAAACTATGAGCTAGAGAGCGAGGTCGGTCGCGGGGGTATGGGCATCGTGTATTGCGCCCGGGACAAGCGTCTCAAGCGCGAGATCGCGATCAAAGTACTGCCGCCGGAATTGAGCTTCCGCTCCGATATCCGCCAGCGCTTCCTGCGCGAGGCCGAGACCGCCGCTCAGCTCAATCACCCGAACATCGTTCCGATCTACACCGTCGAAGAGAAGGACAATCTCGTCTACTTCGTCATGTCGTATATCAAGGGCGACAACCTCGGCCAGCGGCTGCAGCAACACGGTCCGATAGCGCCGGTTGAAGTGCGGCGGATTCTGCGCGAAGTCGCCGACGCTCTGTCATACGCCCACAGTCGGAACGTGATCCACCGCGATATCAAGCCGGACAACATCATCATCGACGCGGAGACAGGCCGCGCGATGGTGACCGACTTCGGCATCGCGCGCGCTCTGACCGACAGTGGCGACTCGCGGCTCACCGCGACGGGAATGGCGATCGGAACTCCGGCGTACATGTCCCCCGAGCAGTCAGCCGGCGATAGCGCCATCGATGGACGCAGCGACCTCTATTCGCTCGGCGTGGTCGGCTACCAGATGCTCTGTGGCCAGCCGCCGTTCGTCGCCAACAACACGCCTTCCATGCTGGTGAAGCATCTCTCCGAGAGGCCGATCCCCGTGGACCAGCGCTGGCCCGACCTGCCGCAGGATCTCTCGCGCGCCGTGATGATGTGTCTCGAGAAGGATCCGGCCGATCGTTTCCCGAGCGCCGCGGCCTTCGCGGTCGCTCTGGACGGCGGCTCGATGCCGACCCTGGCGACGCGCGCTTCGGCCGCTGCGCCCACGGCCGGAACGCGCGCCCGCGAGCGCGAGCGCGAAATCACGGAGCCCCTGCGGGATCGGTATACGCCGCCAACTCAGGCGCCGTACTCGCCCTCCCAACCGAGCGCGGAAGAGCTGAGCAAATGGAACGCGCCGATGGTCGTGTCGTTCCGTCGCAAGCTCGCGCCCTATCTCGCTGTGAACGCGATTCTGGTTCCGATCTCGCTATTCTCGAATCACGACTTCATCGCGCTCACGGTCATCTGGACTGTAGCCCTCGCGTTCAAGTACTCGAAGCTGTGGGCGGCCGGATACGATTGGCGCGACGTGTTCCGTCAGCCACGCGAACGACTGCTCTTCGATGTCGCGGCCGAGACGATCGACGATGCGCGGGCGCTGTTCGACGACAAGAAGCGCGCTGAGGTTCGCGCCCGAACGCGGGCGCGAGGGCAGGGATTGTTCTCGCCCATTTCTCCTCTGCCGACGATGCAGCCATTCCAGCCCTACCCGAGAATGGGTGGCCCGAGCACGAGCCTGAGCCCGATTCCCGCCGGATCGCCCGCGCCGTTCGCGGACTCGCGATATGGGTCCGCTATCCGTGAAGCGGAAAGCGATCATCGGGAGATACATCGGCAGCTCCTCAACATGCCCCCCGACGAGAGGGAGCAGATTCCCGAAGTTGCGGCGTCGGCCGACGCGGTGTTCAGAAGGGTCCAGCAGCTCGCGCTCTCGCTCTCGGACATGGATCGGAGCGCTGGCCGAGACACGCCCGAAGGCGTCGAGAAGGAGATAACGACACTCGAGTCGCAGGCGAATCCGCTCGACTACAAAGCCAGCGAGGGACGTGTGCGTCGTCTCGCGATGCTGCGCCGGCAGCGCCGCGCCATCGCGGAAATCGCGCGCAAGAAAACCGAAGCCCAGGAGAAGCTGGACAACTGCCGCCAGCTCCTGAGATCGATGCGCCTGGAGCTGGTGCGCTTCCGCACCGGCGGTCTCAACGCCCAGCCGACCGGTCTCACCATGGTCACTCAGCAGGCACAGAGCGTGGTGAGGGAGATGGGGTACCTCTCCGATGCGAACGCCGAGTTGAACGCTCTCTGACTCCGGGCGCGTCGCGCCTTCACATACCGAACATCATGAATCCCGCACGGATAGCAGCGATCGCGCTCTTTTCGCTGTCGCTCGCCTGCCGCGAGCGCGGTGATGCGGGAGCCGACGCTGGCGATTCACTCGCGCCATCGCGCGGCAGAACGGCCTCTTCCACGGCGGCGAAAATTGATTCAATCGTGCCCGTCGCTCACGTTCCAACACCCGACACGCTGCGCGGCCTCTATGTGAATCGATGGGCGGCGCTCGGCAGCAAGCTCGATCGGCTGATACAGGTCGCGAGGACTACCGAGATCAATGCACTCGTCATTGACGTGAAGGACGATCGCGGATTCGTGCTCTACAGGTCGAGGGTTCCACTGGCGCAGGAGATCGGCGCGGACACGGCCGACGGACACTGGATGTCGCGTGCCAAGCTGCGCGCGGTTCTCGATACGATGACGACGCTCGGCATCTACCCCATCGCGCGGATCGTCGTCGCCAAGGATCCTCTCCTCGCAAAGAAGAAGCTGGATCTCGCGATCAAGAGGAAGTCAGATCTCAAGCCGTGGCTCGACAAGAACGGGAATCCGTGGCTCGACCCGCACCAGCCCGCCGTCTGGCAGTACGCCGCCGACTTGGCGCGCGAAGCCTACGATGTCGGATTCAGCGAGGTCCAGTTTGACTACGTGCGCTTTCCCGACGAGAAGCGGCTCATAACCGAAACCGTCTATCCGCTGGCAAACGGCCGCACTCGCGCGCAGGTCATCCGCGACCAGCTCGGTTTCGTTCGCACCGCGCTCAAGCCGCAAGGCATCCGTGTGACTGCCGACGTGTTCGGGTTGACGGCGACTGACACGACAGACATGGGAATCGGCCAACAGTGGGAGATGTTCGTCGACCAGGTCGATGTCGTGCTGCCGATGATCTATCCGTCCCACTTCGCGCGCGGCACCTACAAGCTTCGGAATCCCAACGCGCATCCCTACGAGACCATCGATCACGCGCTCAAGGATGCGATTGCACGGACCGATTCCGTACGCAACGCCGCCCTCATCATTCCCTGGTACCAGGACTTCACGCTCGGCCCTCCGCGCTATGAAGCGGCGCAGATTCGCGCTCAGAAGAAGGCCGGATACGACAACGGGTTCCAGAGCTGGATCCTCTGGAACCCGAAGAGCAACTACACGCTCGCGGCCCTGGAGCCGCGGTCGTAACTGGGGCTTAGTTGCTGCCGCTGCGGCGGCTGTCCATTCGCGACTTCATCTCGGCAAGATTCTTGTCGAACGTCGCCTGCTGGTCGCCGCTGAGAATCGCGCGGATTTCGGCGGCCTGCTTAGTCTGCAGGTCCATCATCTTGCTGCGCGTCGCTTCGTCCGGCGGGCCACCAGTAGCCTGAGCCGCTTTGCGAAGCTCCATCTGCTGCGGGAGGTACTTCTCGCGGATCGTCTTGACCTGCTCCTTCTGTGCGTCAGTCAAGTTGATGTCCTTGAGGAGCATTCCACCCATTCCGCCGCCACGGCGCTCGCCCTGTCCCTGACCTTGCGGTGGGGCGCCTTGTGCTGCGGCGACCGATGTCATGCCAACGCAGAGGGCAGCAGCCAGCGTGGCAATGCGAATAGCCTTCATCCTTCTCTCCTGGAGATGTGTATTTGACGCCTAACTGGCGTCACCCTTGTTATACGCCGAAGATCGGGAAATGGTTGGGGCGCTGAGAAGAAAACCGGCCCCGAGTCATCAAGCGTCTAACCCGTTCTCTTTCAGTGACTTAGCCTCTCGCCCCTAGGCGCGGGACCGAAATCGTGCTATTCTTCCCCGCTTGCCGGCGGCTCATCCAGCTTGCCGGCTTTGAATATGGCTCCTTATAGCGTGCCGAGCGCCGCCTGTGACTGCACCCAGTACCGTCGAACCAGCCCCAACGATATCATCGCCTGCCCCTGAGCCAATCTCTTTTCCTTTGAGTTGGCTGCTCGAGCACGCGTCCGCGCCGATCAAATATCGGGCAATGACGGAAGTCGCACGCACCGCGGACCCGGCGTCGCCCGACTTCGACTGGCTTCCGTATTCGCACCGGCCGGCCATCAAACTCGCCGTCACGCAGTCCCGAGACGGAATGTGGAATCAATCGGTTCTTTCACTTCCGGGTCGCCACGCCACCGACTTCGCCAATATCGGAACGATTCCGGCGGTTCGACGCCTGTCCGAGTACGGCTGGAGTCCCGATTCACCACCGCTCGTCCTCGCTCGCCGGATTCTGTTCAGACTGCTCGCCGAGGACAACGATCCTGCCTTCACCTTCGAGCTCGGAACGAAGGCGCGGGATGATGATATCGTTCGACGCACGCGCGGCCTCTTCCGCGAAGCCGCGGCCGCGACACTCGCGCAAATGGGATACGAGAACGATCCGCGGCTGCGCGGCGCGGCTCGCCGTATTCTCGAGCGCACCGTCTCATACCTCAACTCCCCGCTCGGCGAAAAGCCGTGGATGCGGGTTGGCAACACGCACGTGCTGGCGTCGGAATCCGCGCCGCCGTCGATCTACACCCTCACGATGCTCGCGCACATGCCGATCTTCCGGCACGAGCACTTCAGCGGTGTCGAGCGCATCTACGACTGGATCACGCAGGCGCTGCCGCGCCAGGAGACGATCCAGCTCTTCGGAAAAAAGATGGTGCCGCAACCCCATCTCATCATGGGCGACGTCCTGCCGCACCGGAATGCAGTCGAAGCCGATGTCCCGTTCGCGCTGGTGTGGCTCGAGACGATGGCACGATTAAACTTTCTGCGGCGCAATGAGGGCTGGATGAAGCTCTACGAGCGATTCGCGGACGATCGCGACCGCAGCGGAGTATGGCACCCGCACAAAGGAATGGAGCGCCCGACTACGACGCATCAATGGGCGTGGTCCACTTTTCCTCTCGACGACGGCGTCACGCCGGAATCGAAATGGGCCGACGTTACGTTCCGAATCGGCCTCATCGGAAAACTTCTCGGCCGAGAAATCGAATTAATCTGACCTGATGATCGGACTCGGTCGCCGGCTCAGTCTCAGTCCCGGCGAGATGTTCCCATTCGGCGAAGCGGCCTATCGCGTGAGTTTTCCGCGACTTCGCTCGGGATTGAAAATCCGGGTGGTGGAACGGGGTGATCCGGCTTCACCACCGGTGGTGCTCGTACACGGATTGGGGTGTTCGGCGTACGTGTTTCACCGCAACATGCCGGCACTGGCCGAGGCTGGATTTCGCGCGATTGCCGTGGACCTCAAGGGACATGGGCTGTCCGACAAGCCGCTAGCGAATGAAGAGTACACGGTCGACTCGCTCGTCGAGCATCTGCGCGACATCCTTGACACGCTCGAGCTGGAGCGTCCTGCCCTCGCTGGACATTCGCTCGGCGGATCCCTCACGTATCACTTCGTATCGCGATATCCCGAGCGCGCCCGGTGTATCGGCCTCCTTTCTCCGGTGGGGCTGTCGGGTGTGAAGCTGATGTGGCTGTACCGCTTTCTGACGCCATCTGCACTGACACCGATGCTCACGCTGATCAAGCCGCGGCTGATCGTGTGGCTTTCGCTCAAGCGGGTCTACGGAAAACGTGGACATTTTACCGAGCGCGATCTGGCGGAGTATCTCGCGCCGTCGCAATTCCCGGAATTCTCACTCGCGATGCGCGCACTCCTCCACAGCTACGACTGGAACGCGGCGGCTCGCCGCCAGCTCGCGGTGGTCGACCTGCCCGCAGTGGGGTTGTGGGGCAATCTCGATCACCTGATGCCATCCGACGGGATGGCGGTATACGTTCGGCTCGTTCCACGGATCGTGCTGCGCGCAATTCACGACGCGGGTCACATCATCACGGAGGAGACGCCCGACGAAGTGAACGAGGCGTTGATCGGCCTTCTTCGTGGCGCGGGTGTCTAACTGCAAGTTGCAGTTAGCTCTACTGGGTATATTCCGAGCAGATGATCGAAGAAACGACTGATGTGGGACTCTCCTTTGACGAGCTCGACCTTGCCCCCGAATTGCTCCACGCGGTTCGCGACGCCGGGTACACACATCCCACGCCGATCCAGCAACAGGCGATTCCCCTGGCTCTGGCGGGTCGGGACCTGATCGGTCTCGCCCAGACCGGCACCGGAAAGACTGCCGGCTTCACCCTCCCCATCGTTCACAACCTGATCAGCGCTCCGCTCACCGCAGAGAATGGGAAGCCCGCTCACCGGGTCCGCGTTCTGATCCTGACTCCGACACGAGAGCTCGCTGCACAAGTGGAGGAGAGTTTCCGGAAGTACGGCAAGTACACCGATCTGCGCGTCGTCCCGATCTTCGGCGGGGTGGGAATCGAACCTCAGTCGAAGGCGCTGCTGAACGGAGTGGATGTCGTGGTTGCGACGCCTGGCCGACTGCTCGATCACATGGAGCGCCAGAACGTCTCCTTCGACGAGCTCGAGGTTCTTGTTCTCGACGAGGCGGATCGCATGCTCGACATGGGATTCGCGCCACAGCTCAATCGGATTGTGGCCGAGATCCCGCCTTACCGGCAGACGCTGCTCTTCAGCGCCACGATGCCGCCCGAGGTCGAAGCGCTCGCGCGAAAGTACCTGCGGAAGCCGGTGGTCGTTCAAGTCGGACGCCGGTCGGAAGCAGCCAGCACTGTGACGCACGCGGTCTATCCGGTGCCGCGCGACCGCAAGAGCACATTGCTGGTCGAGCTGCTCAAGGAAGCGAACATGGACTCGGTGCTCATATTCACGCGGACCAAGCACGGCGCCGACCGCGTGGTCAGGCATCTCGAGGATCAAGGGATCGCGGCGACGGCGATGCACGCCGATAAATCGCAGAGCGAGCGCACGCGCGCGCTCGAAGATTTCAAGTCGGGCAAGATCCGAGTGCTTGTTGCGACGGATATTGCCCAGCGTGGGCTAGATGTAAGTGGCATCAGCCACGTCATCAACTACGATGTACCGCAGCAGCCGGAAGACTACGTGCACCGCATCGGACGCACTGGCCGCGCTGCGGCGACCGGCGACGCCTACACCTTCATGTCCCCCGACGAAATCGCGATGGTGCGCACAATCGAGCGCATGATCGGGCAGCAGATTCCGCGGATCTCCGTTCCGGGCTACGACTTCGGGACGACGTCCGATGTTGCTGTGCCGCTTCCATCCGAATCGGATCCAGCGGACCTCGCGCCACCGGCCGCAATCAATGCCGAAGGCGACCCAGTCGCGACACAAAAACGGTATCGGCGGACGCGTTCCGTCGCACGAAGACGCTGAGGTTGGCTGCGCCGTACCCGATGCCAGTCGCCGCGTAGGACATCCGTACACGACTCGCCGACAGCTGAACTCCGTGATCTGCTCCGATTTCCCGCTTTCGAAGCGTATCGATTCCAACGCTTACGTAGATCGCCTGACCAACGGTGTCGATATCGACCGTTGCTTGAGCGGATCGCGCGATCGCCAAGTGCCGGGCGCCGCTGAAAGTCGATTCGATCTCCACGACCGCTCCACGAACGCGGACTTTGTCGAGCAGTTCACCCGCCCATGGCATGGCGATGGCGGAAAGTATGCCCAGGATGCAGACCGTGACGATGAGCTCGACGATTGTGAAAGCGTGCCGCATCAGTGCCTATCCTTTCGCCGCGTTAACTGGTTAGATAGCATATGACAGAAGAGCGCTACGCAGCTGTCTCGATTCATCCGCGCGCAATCATCCCGTTCCAGTGTAAAATGAAAGGACTATTTCTGATGGGTGCCGCTGCCAGCGCGCTCATCGTCGCTTGTACGCCGCCAGCGACCACGTCGAGAATTCCCGCTACCGAGATCCCGCGACCGACGCCGCCGCTCGTTCTTCCTCCATTTCAAATGGACTCGAGCCTCGCCGTCGATCGTGTTCCTCCTTTTCAGCAGACGCCGATGATCGCCTGGGGCCCGCCCCCGGAGGGAGTCACCCACCCGGAGCGAGTGCGGACTTACGATCTTCAGCACCAGATGACGACCATCCGCTTCGACTGGCCGCGTCAGGCGGTCGTTGGAACTACGACGCTGACCGTCGCCGGCCTCCCGGACGCCGCGCCGCTCGCGAATCTTGTAGTCGACGCCGGCGACATGACGTTCAAGAGCGTCGCGGCCGGTTCGACAGCGCTCAAATACGACTACGACGGACGTGCGCTCACGGTGCATCTCGCGACGCCTTTGCTCTCGGGCAAATCGACAGCAATTACCATCGAGTACGATGGCGTCAATCGCACCAAGGGAGCCTACTTCAGACCCGCCAAGCACATCGTCTGGACGCAGGGCGAGACTGAGGACAACCACTTCTGGGTTCCGACCTACGATTTCCCGAACGACAAGACGACCTGGGAGTTCTACATCTGGACGGCGAAGGGCGAACGCGCGCTCTCCAACGGTCGCCTCGCCGGATCGCGCACTGTGGGCGACAGCATCGAGTGGCACTGGGTTCTCGACAAACCCGCGTCGACGTACCTGATGACGACGGTCGTCGGCAAGTACACGCTGCTCCAGGACAAGCCTTGGCGCAACGTGCCAATCGGCTACTGGACGTACCCCGATTCGGTCGACGCCGCCTGGCGCGGATTCGCCAAAACCCCGCAAGCCGTCGATGTGTTCTCGCGAAAAACAGGGGTTCCGTACCCGTGGTCCAAGTACGACCAGATCGTCATTCCTGAATTCCAGTACGGCGGAATGGAGAATGTCACCGCGACTTCGCAGAACGACGCCGAGATTCTTCACCCCGCGTGGTCGGAGCCGCAGGCAAACTCCGTGGGTCTCATGGCCCACGAGCTCGGACACCAATGGTACGGAGACCTCCTGACCACCCGCGACTGGGGCGATGTCTGGCTCAACGAGGGATTCGCCACGTTCATGGAGCAGGTCTTCCGCGAAGAGGATCTCGGTGTGGATGAAGGCGCAATGGACCGCCTTGGCGCCCAGGAGCAGACCATCGAAGCCGACCGTCGCGCCAGACGGCCCATCGTCTGGAGCAAGTGGGTCAACGACCCCATCGAGGTGTTCTTCAGCGGTCACATCTATCCGAAGGGCGCGACCATCCTCCAGATGCTTCGCCATCAGCTCGGCGACGATCTCTTCTGGAAAGCGATGAACCATTACACCACGGCGCACGCCTACGGCAACGTCGTCACCGACGACCTCCGTAAGGCGTTCGAGGAAACGACCGGAAAGAGTTACAAGGCGTTCTTCGACCAGTGGGTTTACGGCGCCGGCTTTCCGGTGTTTCAGGTCTCGTCGTTATATGATCGTGCCGCCGGCCGGCTCGTGATCACCGCCAAAGAGGTTCAGCCTCGCGACAGTCTCACCGGCTTCTTCGATGTCGACGTCGATGTGGAAGCACGCACTGACAGCGGCATCGTCCGCTTCATGGTTCCGGTTCGGAATGGAACGGGTGAGGCCGGGACGAATCTCAAGGCTGTGCCGCGCTCCATTCGCTGGGACAAGGGAAACTGGATTCTCGACCTCACCGATTTCCCGCGGACCACGGGGATGCTTCGCTACCAGCTGATATACGACGACGATGTCCTCGGAAGAATCGAAGCTGTCGACTTGCTGGCGCAGAGGCCCGCTGACCAGGCTGCGCTCACGGGACTCATCCACGCAACCCGCAACGACAAGTTCTGGGCGGTGCGCGCCCGCGCTGTAGATGCGATCGGCATCTGGGGAAGCGACTCGAGCAGGGCCACGATCGCGCCGATGCAGAGCGTCACCAACGCTCTGGTGGCCGCAACCCGCGATCCGGATCCTCGCGTCCGTCAGGAAGCCGCGACCGCGCTCGGTCGCCTTACGCTAACCGGAACCGCCGCCAGAGACGTGAACATCCGCCTCCGCGAAATCGCGCGCATGGACCGGAGCCTCATCGTCCGCGGTGCGGCCCTCGCGTCGGACATCCTGATCGAGAAGAATGCAGCGCTCCCACTCGCGAAGCAGATGATGGCCGCGGAAGTTTGGCAGAACGTAATCCGCGCCCCGGCAATCAACGCGTTAAGAGCGGTCGGGACCCCGGAAGCGCTTCAGCTCGTGCAGCAGTTCGCGCCGGCCGCACAATAGGAGATCAACGTCCACAACGGAACCAATGAAGATCAGTATCGAGTACTGCGTCGTTTGAAACTACACACCACGAGCCGCCAGTTTGGCGGCTGAGATTCGTCAGCGTTTTCCCGACGCGGAGATCCAGATGATTCCGTCGAGGGGCGGCAGGTTCGAGATTATTGCCGATGGAATACCGGTTTACGAGAAGTCCAAAACAGGGCGCCACGCAAGCCCGGGTGAAGTCCTTTCACTCCTAGAAAAGAAATCGTGAAATCATGAGAATCGCGTTGTCCACCGGAGGAGGTGACGCGCCGGGGCTCAACGCTGTCATACGCACTGCCGTTCTCTCGGCGTGTAACCGCGGCTGGGAGGTGCTCGGCATCAAGAAGGGCTACGCCGGCCTGCTCGGTGAAGACGAGGTCATTCCGATGACCGCATCGACGGTGCGGGGCATTGGGCACCAGGGCGGTACGATCCTCCGCACCACTAACCGCGGGAACCCTTTCAGCTATCCGGTGCCGCAGCCCGACGGGACGTTCGTCAATAAGGACCGGTCTGGGGAGTTGATAGAAAACGCGCGAAAGCTTGGCATCGATGCCGTCATCTCCATTGGCGGGGATGGGTCCATGGCAATCGCCCACGAGCTCTGTGAGCGCGGGATGAAAATCGTCTGCGTTCCGAAGACGATCGACAATGATGTGGCCGGAACGATCACGACGTTCGGTTTCGACACCGCTGTCAACACGGCGCTCGAAGCGATCGACAAGCTGCACACAACGGCCGAAAGCCACGACCGCGTCCTCGTTCTCGAGGTGATGGGCCGCAACTCGGGATTCATCGCACTGCACTCCGGGCTCGCCGGCACAGCCGACGTCATTCTGATTCCGGAAATCCCTTACGACATCGAAAAGGTGTGCGAGAAGATCGCCGCGCGAGACCGCTCGGGCAGGCACTTCTCCATTGTCGTGATCGCGGAAGGAGCGTTCCCCAAGGGTGAAGCTCCGGCGATCCGTGGCAAGTCCATGCCGGGTCAGGCGGTCAGAATCGGCGGGGTCGCCGAGCGACTCGCCGATGATATCGAGAAGCGCACAAAGAAAGAGACACGCTCATTGATTCTTGGACACCTTCAGCGCGGCGGCCAGCCGACGGGCTACGACAGACTGCTCGCGGTGAGGTTTGGCGGCGCCGCGGTGCGCGCGGTCGCCGAAGAGAAGTGGGACCACATGATCGCGCTTCAGTCCCCCCACATCGTGACCGTTCCTCTGGGCGACGTGCTCAAAGTGCCGAAGCGGGTCGAGATTGGCCACGATACGGTATTGACGGCCAGGGCCACGGGTATTTCCTTCGGGGACTGAGCACGGCGGGAGGGCTGATTTCTCCCGATCCCAAATGGTCTCCGC
>JADGQU010000165.1 GCA_017881545.1 Gemmatimonadaceae bacterium | reverse complement strand
TCGTTTCCGACGGGACCCGAGATGATGAGCGGCGTCCGTGCTTCATCGACGAGCACGGAATCCACTTCGTCGACGATCGCGTACACGTGGCTCCGCTGGGCGCGGTGCTCGAGCGACTGCACCATGTTGTCACGCAGGTAGTCGAAGCCGAACTCGTTGTTGGTGCCGTACGTGATGTCGCACTCGTAGGCTGCCCGTCTCTCCTGGGTGCCGGGCTCGGTGTCGTCTATGCACCCGACGGTGAGGCCGAGGTACTTGTAGACGTGCCCCATCCACGCCGAGTCGCGCCGGGCGAGATAGGAGTTGACCGTGATCAGGTGCGAGCCATTGCCAGGCAGCGCGTTGAGATAGAGTGGCAGCGTGGCGACGAGCGTCTTTCCTTCACCGGTCGCCATCTCCGCGATGCGCCCCTGGTGCAGCTGAATTCCGCCCATCAGCTGCACGTCGTAGGGCACCATGTTCCATTCCATCTCCTGCCCGGTGACCGCGACCTTGGTCGCGAGCAGCCGGCGCGCCGCCTCACGAACCGTCGCGAACGCTTCCGGAAGTAGCTCGTCCAGCACATCCGCGATCGCCTTGCGAAGCTCGGCCTCGGCGCCACCGCGGCCATCGACGCCGCTCAGCTCGTTATCAATTTCCTCGCGCGCTGCCGGGTCCTCCGTGACGCGCTTCTTGTCCCTCAGCGCCGCGATGCGCACCGCGATGTCACTCGTGCGCTCGCGGATGAGCGCGCGGAACTTCTCGGTCTGGCCGCGAAGCTCGTCCTCGGAGATGGTCTGGACGCGGGCGTAGTGCTCGTTGATCTCGTCGACGATCGGTTGAACGCGCTTGCGCTCCCGCTCGTGACGACTTCCGAACACACCGCTCAGCAACCCTGTCAACGCCATTTACCTGTCTTCCTCAGGCGGAGACGCTCCGCCTCAACGATAGAGCCCGCGCACGTCGATAAAGCGCTCGACGCTCTCGGGCACGAATCCCTTGATTGATTTTCCCGCCCGCCGGCGCTCCCTGATCTCCGTCGATGACACATCGACGCGTCGCGTCGAAACCGTCAGCACGCCCGGCACGATCGGCTCGACCACGGATCCTGCTCCGGCTCTTCGCACGGCCGCGAGAGTCGCCAGCTCGCGGATGCGTGCCGGATTTCGCCACTGCTCGAAGCCAGCGAGTACATCCTCCCCCAGCAGGAGAAAGAGCTCCGCAGCCGGGTGCCTCCCCGACAGCTGCTCCAACGTGTCAACCGTGAAAGATAACCCCTTACGGTTGATTTCTGCGTCATCGACGACGTAGTTGGCGTCGTCGGCGACGGCCAGGCGAACCATCTCGAGACGGTCCTGTCCGGAGGCCACCGGAGGCGTCTCAACCTTGAACGGATGGGCGCCGGCCGGAATAAAAATCAGCCGATCGAGCTTGAGCGCTTCGCGGGCATCAGTGGCCATCAGCAGGTGGCCGACGTGGGGAGGATCGAAAGTGCCCCCGAAAACCCCGATGCGCACGGACTAAGTCGCCGGCGGCGGCGTCGGCGGCGGCGTCGGAGTCGGAGTCGGCGTAGCAGGCGCGGGACCGCATTGCTTCAGGACTTCGCGGTCGTTTGCATATGTCTTCCGCATCACGTCGCACAGCTCGCGTGCGTCCTCGGTGTACCTGATCGCCTTATAGGACTCCAGCAGCCTCAGGTACGCGTCCCTGGTCTTCTTCGCGTTCGGGTGCAGCCGGATCACGTCCTTGAAGTAGATGATCCCCGAATCGAAGGCCTTCCGCTTCAGGTAGAGATAGCCGGTATCGTAATCCTTCTCCGCAAACCACTCGTCCAGCCTGTCGAGCTCCTTCTTGGCGGCCGGACCAAATGGTGAATCGGGAAAGCTCCCGATAAGCGACTCGAATGCAGTTTGCGCATTCTTGCCATAGGTAGGGTCCAGCTGCGGCTTCCTCCACTCTTTCTCGTACGCGAGTCCCGACAGATAGAACGCATCATCTACCAGCGAGTCCTGGGGGAACGCATCGATGAGGCGATTATAGGTTCCCGCCGCGAGCAGATTCTCCCCATTCCTCGCCTGGGACTGCGCCAGATAGTAGTAGGCGAGCGGAAGCCGCGGATCGCGGGCGGAAAGGTCGAGCGTCAGCTGCTCGAACGCCTTCGCCGCGTTGTCGTAACGGCGCGCCTTGTACTCGACGAGCGCTACCTGATACAGCTTGTCGGCTGAAGGGTAGGTCTTCGGATTGAATGGGGGCTTGCACGCCAGCGGTGCCGCGAGCAGCAGGGCCAGCAATAACGACTTTGCGTTGAACATCCGTATGATATTACCCTCGGCGGCCGAGCATGTTCATGCGGAGGGGCGTCCGATCGAATGGTACCGCACCCCCAGATCCCGCATCTTCTCGACGTCGTAAAGATTTCTGCCATCGACAATGACCGGTTGCTTGAGCGCGCGCTTCACCCGCTCGAAATCGGGGTGCCGATACTCGTTCCAGTCAGTGACCACTACCAGCGCATCCGCACCCACGAGCGCCTCATAGTTAGTCTCCGCGTAATCTATTCGGTTGCCAAACAAAGCTCGTGCGTGATCGAGGGCGGCCGGATCGTGCGCGCGGACAGAAGCGCCTTCCTCGAGCAGCGCGTCGATGAGGGTGAGCGACGGCGCTTCGCGCATGTCGTCAGTCCCCGGCTTGAAGGCCAGACCCCAAACCGCTATCCGCAGGCCCTTCAGCTTGCCCCCCAGAGCCTGCTTCACTTTTTCCATAAGTACCTTCTTCTGCCGTTCATTTGCGGATTCGACCGCGGCCAGAACCTGAAGCGGCGAGCCACATTCCATTGCCGTTCGCACCAGCGCCTTCACATCCTTCGGAAAACACGATCCGCCGTATCCAGGGCCGGCAAAAAGGAATGACTGACCGATGCGTGAATCGGTTCCCATTCCCTTTCTGACCAGGTCGACACTCGCTCCGAGCTTTTCGCACAGATTGGCCAGCTCGTTCATGAACGAGATCCGCGTTGCCAGCATCCCATTGGCCGCGTATTTCGTCATTTCGGCAGACGCGATATCCATCACCAGGATTGGCTTGCCGGTTCGGACAAACGGCGCGTAGAGGTCCGTCATCACCCGGCGGGCCTGCTCGCTGTCGACACCAAGGACGACCCGGTCGGGCCGCATGAAATCCTCGACAGCGGCGCCCTCTTTCAGGAACTCGGGGTTGCTGCAAATATGGAAGGGGAACTTTGACTCCTTGGAGATTTCGGCGACCACCTTAGTGGCGCTGCCGACCGGCACGGTCGACTTCGTCACGACCACCATCTCGCGAGTCATGAATCGCCCGATGAGCGCCGCCACCTGCAGCACGTACTTCAGGTCGGCGGAGCCATCCTCGCCGGGCGGCGTGCCCACCGCGATGAACACGACGTCCGCCGTCGCGATTGCTTCCTGCAAATTCGTCGTGAACGTCAGTCTGAGCTCATTCTGATTGCGCTCGACGATATCCTCGAGCCCGGGCTCGTAAATCGGCAGAATGTTCTGCTTGAGACCCTCAATTTTTTTGGCATCAATGTCGGCGCAGCAGACGCTATTGCCTGTCTCGGCCAGACATGCGCCTACGACGAGCCCAACGTAGCCGGTGCCAATTACCGATATGTTCACGGGATCAGGTGTGGGTTGGTTGCAGCGCGATCGCTCTAAGCGATCGCGTACGAGCTGGGCGAGGCGAGAGAAACGATGCGGCCCTTCCCCTTGGCCAGCTTGGCAGTGGCGTTTCTGGTGTCGACGACGACTCTCGCCAGATGAACCACGCGCTGGTAGTCGACGGTGGAATGATCCGTGACGATCACCACCGCGTCGGCGCTGGTCAGCTCCTCATCAGTCAGCGGGACGCCCGAGTGCTCGTGTCCGTCCTCGCGGTACTTCGGAACGAAGGGGTCGTGATAACGGACCGTCGCCCCCTGCTGTTCCAGCAGTCGAATGACGTCGAGTGCCGGACTCTCTCTCATGTCGTCGATGTCTTTCTTGTAGGCGACGCCAAGCACCAGAATGCGGCTCCCGTTGACCGCTTTCTTTTCTTCGTTGAGCGCCTGCGTGACCTTTCTCACCACTACCGCGGGCATCTCGCTGTTGATCTCGCCCGCGAGGTCGATGAAGCGCGTCTTGTAGTTGAGCGTTCTCATCTTCCACGCGAGATAGTGGGGATCGAGCGGGATGCAGTGTCCACCGATTCCCGGGCCGGGGGTGAATTTCATGAAGCCGAACGGCTTCGTCGCCGCCGCGTCGATCACTTCCCAGACGTTGACGCCGAGCTTGTCACAGACAATCGCCATCTCGTTCGCAAGCCCGATGTTCACGGACCGGAAGGTGTTCTCGAGCAGCTTCACCAGCTCCGCGGTCTCGGGGCTCGATACGGGAACCAGGGTGTCGAGGCAGGTAGCGTAGAGAGCGGTCGCGACCTGGGTGCACGCCGGCGTGATGCCGCCGACGATCTTCGGAGTGTTCTTGGTGTTCCAGATCGGATTGCCTGGATCGACACGCTCGGGACTGAACGCGAGAAAGACGTCCTCGCCGACCGTGAGACCCGCCGCCTCGAGCTTCGGCTGGAGCAGCTCGCGCGTCGTACCCGGATACGTCGTACTCTCGAGGACAACCACCACGCCGGGCCTGCAGTGTCGCCCGATCGCGTCGGCCGCGGCAATCACGTAGCCCATGTCGGGGTCGCGCGTCTTTGCGAGCGGTGTTGGCACCGCGATCGAGACCGCGTCCATCTCCTTCATGCGCGCTTCGTCCGTCGTCGCCTCGAACTTGCCCACTTTGACCAGCCGCGCGAGCTCGGTGCTCGGCACATCCTGAATGTGCGATTTGCCGGACATGAGAAGGCCGACGACTCGCTCGCTCACATCGTACCCGATCACCTTGAAACCGGCCCTGGCAAACTCGAGCGCAAGCGGAAGCCCGACATATCCCAGGCCCACTACGCCAATGCACGCGCTTCTGTTTTCGATCTTCGCTAGGAGCTGATCCTTTAGTTGCACTTGAGGCTCTGTCGGTGAGTGGGTCTGATTGTCAGCGGCCGTAGAATCCGCGCACGGCTTCTATGACTTCGTCGAGCTGCGGCTGCTTCAACTCTGGGTAAACCGGGATCGATATCACTTCCTGCGTCGCCTTCTCGCTCTCCGGAAAGGCGCCCCTCTTGTAGCCGAGGTATTCGAAGCACGGCTGAAGATGCAGGGACAGCGGGTAGTAAACCGCCGATCCGATCTGCTTCTCCTTGAGGTGCGCCTGGAGCGCGTCCCGCTTGACCGCGCGTATCGTATACTGATTGTAGATGGACTCGTTGGCGGGATCGATAGTCGGCGTGCGCACATCATCGAGATCAGCGAACGCGGCGTTGTAGTACGCCGCATTCTTGCGCCTCGCCGCGCTCCATGAAGCGAGACTGACCATCTTCGCCGACAGCACTGCCGCCTGCAAAGCATCGAGCCGGCTGTTGTAGCCGACTTCCTCGTGATAGTACGTCTTCATCCCGCCATGCACGCGCAGCCGGCGGAGGCGGGTGGCGATTTCGTCGCTCTGCGTGACGATCATCCCGCCGTCTCCATATCCGCCCAGGTTCTTCGAAGGAAAGAAGCTGAACGTGCCGATCGTTGCTGCCTGGCCCGCCATCACCCACTTGTCATCGATCTTCCGGCGCGCTCCGATCGACTGCGCCGCGTCCTCTATGACGGGAAGATTGCCTGCCGCATCCATGATCGCTTCGATCGGGGCCATCTGACCGAACAGGTCCACCCCGATGACTGCTTTCGTCGAAGGCTTGATGGCCGCCGCCAGAGCTTCGGTCGAGATGTTGAACGTGTCCGGATTGATGTCCGCGAAGACCGGCCGCGCGCCGACGTTGTGAACCGCGCCGGCGGTTGCGAAGAACGTGAACGGCGTGGTCAACACTTCGTCGCCGCGTCCGATGTCGAGGGCGCGGAGACCGAGCAGTATGGCGTCGGTGCCGTTTGCGCACCCGATCGCATGCGTTGTGTGCGAAAGCAGC
>JADGQU010000164.1 GCA_017881545.1 Gemmatimonadaceae bacterium | reverse complement strand
GACATCATTCTCAGTCCGATTGCCCCCGACTCGAGTTATAAGTGGATCCAACCGTATGTAGGAGGCGAGGTAACGCAACCCTGGTGGTTGGCTGAACCACGGAATGGTGACCTGTTCACTCCTCGCATCACGGGAGTCTCAGAGGACGAGAGAGAGCGGCAGAATTGGATGCATGTGAGAGTTCGAATGTCCGGGCAATCCGCATGGGTCGACGTTGCTGCTCCGATCGTGTACCACTATGTGGACCGTGTTCGTGGCGATGTTCAACTCCCGCTCATCGTGGCGCCCGGAATCTCGATCACTCTCGATCAAGCGACCGAGATGGTTCGGGCAAATGTCCTGTCCAGCCAACTCGTCAAAGCAACCCTGCGATCCGCGCTGAGCTCCTCCTCGCCGGTGACCGTTACGCTGGTGCTGCCGCGCGGACTCTCCGCGGATTCAATGGCTCGCACGGTGGTCATGACGCCGGGCGCGACGCGAACGCTCATCTTCAGAGTGAAGGGAAAGCTTCCCGGGGGAACGCACCAGATCACCGCGACGGCTACCGCGCAGGGAAAGTCGTACCAGACGGGATACATCCCGATCGAGTATCCGCACATCAACCCACAGCGGATGTATCGACCTTCGACGATCAGCATCAACGCCGTCGCCGTCGCGCTCCCCGCGCGGCTCAATGTCGCGTACGTTCCAGGAGTCGGGGACAATGTTGCGCCGGTGCTCCAGCAGCTGGGTGTCCCGCTCACCATCGTAAATGCGGACGATCTTCCGCAGACCGACCTCAGTCGTTTCACCACGGTGGTCGTGGGACCGCGCGCGTACCAGGCAAGTCAGACACTTCAAGGCAACAACGACTACCTGCTCTCATACGTGCGCAATGGTGGTCGCGTCGTCGTTCAGTACGGACAAAACGAGATGCAGCAGCCAGACATCATGCCTTATCCGATTACTCTGAAGCAGCCGGCGGAGCGCGTCACCGACGAAAACGCGCCGGTGACTTTCACTGATCCGCAGTCGCCACTGCTCAACGCCCCGAACAAGATCACCCGGGACGATTTCAACGGCTGGGTGCAGGAGCGGGCGTCATACATGCCTTCGACGTTCGATTCGCACTACCGCACCATGCTGGCAATGAGCGATCCGGGCGAGCAACCCAATCGCGCTGCCATTCTCGCGGCGCCGTACGGACGCGGGACTTACATCTACGTCTCGCTCGCGCTCTTTCGGCAGCTTCCGGCCGGCGTGTCCGGCGGCGCGCGCATTTTCGCCAACCTCCTCGGCGGCAACACCATCAAATGAGGCTCCAACGCGCGGCGCTGCTCGCCACCATCGGAACGCTCGCGCTGTCCGCGTGCAGCTCGGACAATCGCAAGGTCCTCATCGTCTACTCGCCGCACGGCAAGGAGCTGCTCGAATATCTAGAGAAGGGATTCGAGAAAGTTCATCCCGACATCGATGTCCAATGGGTGGACATGGGCTCCCAGGAAGTTCTCGAGCGGGTGCGGGCGGAGAAGCCGAATCCGCAAGCCGACGTTTGGTTCGGAGCGCCGGCGGAAGCGTTCGATCGGGCGACGAAGGAAGATCTGCTTCAGCCCTACAAGCCGACGTGGGCGGCGGCGGTCGACACCGAAGCCCGCGAAGCACACGACAACTGGTACGGGACGTATCTCACTCCTGAAGTCATCGGGTACAACCGCGACGCCGTGAAGGACGCGGATGCGCCGAAGGACTGGGATGATCTCATCGATCCGAAATGGAAAGGAAAGATTCTTATTCGCGATCCCATCGCGTCCGGTACAATGCGGGCGATTTTCGGCGCGATCATGGCTCGGTCGATTGCGCAAACGGGCAAGCCCGATGCAGGCTATGAGTGGCTCCGGAAGCTGGATGCGAATACGAGAGACTACGTTTTGAACCCGACGATTCTCTATCAGAAGCTCGGGCGACAGGAGGGCGTCGTCACCATGTGGGACATGCCCGACTTCGCTACGCTCGAGCAGCGCACACGCATCCCTATCAAGTATGTCATCCCCAAGAGCGGCACACCGCTGCTGGTCGATGGAATCGCGATCGTCCGTGGGAGCAAGCATCCGAAAGAGGCCGAGGAGTACTACGAGTACGTGACGACGCCCGAGGCGATGATCGCCGCCGCCGATTCCTTTCTTCGTATTCCCGCGCGAAAGGACATTCCGGTGGCCAGGCTTCCCTCATGGATCCGCGATGCGATGGCGCAGATCAAGCCGATGCCGGTCGATCGCGAGCTGATGGCCGCGCACCTCGACGAGTGGATGAAGTACTGGGACGCCAACATCAGGAACCGCGGACAAAGGCAGTGACCGCCGCGCCGCGGGGAGAGGCGCGCAGGGAAGGTCAGGAAGACAAGGGCGGCGCCGGAGCTCTCGCCCTCAACGGCGTGACGCGCCGCTTCGGCGACTTCACCGCAGTCGACAATGTTTCGTTCGAGGTTGGTCCAGGCGAGCTGCTCGCTCTGGTTGGAGCATCGGGCTCCGGCAAGACGACGACCCTCCGTATGGCCGCCGGCTACGAGACTCCCGACACCGGAACCGTCACGCTCGGCGGCAAGGATATCACCAGAGTCCAACCCGAGCGCCGCGGATTTGGAATGGTGTTTCAGCACTACGCGCTCTTTCCGCACATGCCGGTTGAGGACAACGTCGCGTTTGGCCTCGAGGCGCGGGGCTTAAGCAAGGCGGAGAGGCTGGCGAAAGCGCGCACGGCCCTGGCGAACGTGGGCCTCGAGGGCGCAGGAAGCCGAGCGATTCAATCTCTCTCCGGTGGTGAGCAGCAGCGCGTCGCGCTCGCGCGTGCGCTGGTGATCGAGCCCCGGGCGTTGCTGCTCGACGAGCCGCTCTCCAATCTCGATCCCACTTTGCGTCACGCGATGCGGGATGATCTGCGCGCGATGCTGCGCAGGGTCGGAGTACCGGCGCTGTTCGTGACGCACGATCAAGAAGATGCATTCGCGGTCGCGGACCGAATCGCGCTGCTCAAGAAGGGAAAGCTGCTTCAGGTGGGCACTCCCGAAGAGCTGTACAACGCTCCGGCGTCGCGCGATGTGGCGGCGTTCATCGGGCGCGGGAGCATCGTGCCTGCCGTGGATAAGGGGAGCACGGCGACGGTGACCATCGGCGGCGTTGCGCGCGACCTCGCCATCACGCGGCCGAAGGGGGCGCCGCCGCATGTCGACACGGCTTTCGTCGTGCTGCGACCCGATGCGCTGGAGCTGTCGAGAAGCGCGGGCGTCCTTGCCTGGCGGGGACGAATTGCCAACCGGCGGTTCGCGGGCGGCGTAGTTGTGTACCGCGTCCAGCTCGCCGACGGCATAAGCGTCGATGTCGAATCTCAATCGGGAGAAGCGCGCGAAGACGACAACGTCTCCATCTCGCCGCTCAAGGGGCCCTTTCCGCTGGTGCCCGCGTGAAACCGGCACTACGCCGGCAAAGCTGGTTCATCGCGGTCCCCGTGATGGCACTCCTGCTCTGGACGGTGGTGTACCCGAACGTGGCGGTCATCGCCGGAAGCTTCGAGAACGGTCTGGACCACTGGCGCGAATTCGCCAACAGTCCCGCGGATCGCGAAGCGCTGTGGACCAGCCTCGTCATTTCGGTCGCTTCGGTCTTTGCATCGCTCGCGATCGGAGTTCCGCTCGCTTTTCTGCTCGGACGATTCGAGTTTCCTGGCCGCCGGCTCCTTCGCGCGGTGGCGACGCTCCCGGCCGCGCTTCCGCCACTGGTAGGAGTAATCGCCTTTCTATTCCTGTATGGAGAGAGCGGCCTCGTCACACGCGCGGTGCAGCGCGTGCTCGGAATGGCGGAAGCTCCGTGGCGGCTCAAGGGAATAGGCGCGATCGTGTTCGTTCACGCGTACACGATGTACGTCTACGTTTTCCTGTTCGTCTCCGCCGGACTCGAGCGCTTTGATGCAACGCTCGACGAAGCCGCGTCGGGACTTGGCGCGAATACGTGGCAGAGACTGAGGCGGGTGACGCTGCCGCTGCTGATGCCGGCGGTCGCCGGATCGGCGCTCCTCGTCTTCATGAATGCCCTGGGATCCTTCTCGGCGCCCTACGTGTTCGGCGGCGGGCTGCGAGTTCTCTCGACACAGATTCTCGCCTCGAAAACGAACGGGGCGATGGGCCTCGCCTACGTGGAGACGACGGTGCTCGCACTCAGTGCCGTCGCGGGGCTCGTGCTGTTTCGGTGGCTCGACGGAAAACGGAAGTACACACTCGCCAGCAAAGGCGGGCGCGCGCGGCGAATGATTCACTCCCGGCGCGTTCAGCTTCTCACCACCATCGCGTCGGCGGTCATCGTGATAGCGCTGGTGCTCCCGCACCTCATGGTCATTCTCGTCTCCTTTGCGCGGGACGGGGCCTGGACCACGCAGGTGCTGCCGCCCGAATACACCTTCGATAACTACCGGCGGCTCTTCTCCGAGAGCGAGCTGTGGAAGCCAATTACCAATAGTGTTTCAATGGCATTGATCGCGACGGCGGCGAATCTCGTGGTGTGCTTCATCGCGGCATATCTGATCGTGCTCCGTAAGTTCGGAGCGCGGGGGCTGCTCGAGCTTCTCGTCGCGCTGCCGTGGGCGATTCCCGCGACCGCAATCGCGCTCGGCCTGGCCGCGACTTTCAATCGGAACGATCTGCTGACGGCCCGAGTGCTGCTGGTGGGGACGTTCTGGATATTGCCGCTCGCCTATTTCATTCGGGATATCCCGCTGGTCGCATCAGCGGTGGAGTCTTCGCTAAGGCAAATGGATGCATCGCTCGAGGACGCCGCGCGCGGGCTCGGCGCTTCCTGGATGATGACGATGCGGCGGGTGATTCTGCCGGCGGCACGTCCCGGACTGGTGGCGGGCGGGTTGCTCGCGGCAGTAACCGCCGTGGGCGAGTTCGTCGCGAGCGTCGTCCTCTACACGCACTCCAACCGCCCGATCTCGATGGAGATTCTGGCGCAGCTCCGGGCTCTCGCCTTCGGAACCGCGGCCGCGTACAGTGTTCTGTTGATTTTCCTGGTGCTTCTCATGACGCTCGCTGCCCGATCGTTCGAGGAGAGACTTGCCTGACCAACCGACTCGGCCCGCTCGGCCGCGCGTCGTGATCATCGGTGGCGGATTCGGAGGCATCGCCGCCGCGCGCGCGCTCAAGCGCCAGAATGTCGATATCACGCTCATCGACAGAACGAATCACTTCATCTTTCAGCCACTGCTCTATCAGGTCGCGACGGCGGCGCTGGCGCCGAGTGACATTACGGCGCCGATCCGCTGGATTCTGAGGAGTCAACGGAATACAGAAGTACTTTTGGCCGAGGCACGTGAGATCGATAGGGAGCGGCGGGTGGTGCGTGTCGACGACGAGCTACGCGAGCTTCCGTACGACTATCTCATCGTGGCGCCGGGAGCGCGTCACCATTATTTCGGCCACGACGAGTGGGAGCCGTACGCGCCGGGTCTGAAGGCGATCGAGGATGCGTCCGAGGTTCGAAGGCGCTTTCTGCTGGCGTACGAGAAAGCCGAGAAGGCCGAGGATGCGCGGGAACAGGAGGAGTATCTCACCTTCGTCATCGTGGGCGGAGGTCCAACCGGGGTCGAGCTGTCGGGTGCGATCCCGTTTATCGCGAAAAAAGCCCTCCATTCCGAGTTCCGGCGAGTGGATACTCGTCGGACCCGCGTGGTTCTGGTGGAGGCTGGTCCGAGAATTCTGCCCTCCTTTCCCGAGGACCTGGCGCAGCACGCGGCACGCGACCTCGTCGATCTCGGCGTCGAGGTACGGGTCAACTCGATGGTGACCCGCGTGGACGCCGACGGCGTCAGCATCGGACAGGAAAAGATTCGCGCGCGCACTGCGTTCTGGGCCGCCGGCAACAAGGCGTCGCCGCTCGGCAAATTTCTTGGAGCGCCGCTCGACAACGCGGGCAGAGTAAAGGTGAACGATGACCTGTCGGTGCCGGGACATCCCGAGATTTTCGCGATCGGCGATCTGGCGACGTACCAGCAGGATGGGCGGA
>JADGQU010000022.1 GCA_017881545.1 Gemmatimonadaceae bacterium | reverse complement strand
CAAAAGGAAAGCGCCGACGATTATAAGGAATGAGCGAGCAGGGCCTGACCGAAGCATCTGACCGTCTTTGGCTGAGGGTTAGGAGAGGGGACGGCCACCCCTAAGGCAACGGCTGTGCCCTCAGCCAAATCATTGTCAATCAACGACTTACAAAAATAATTCTGCCAAGCTCATCAATAACGGTGCAACGTTTCTTTACACCAGGATCGTTTCGTTACACGGATGGCTACCCCGCCCAGTTCGCCGGCCATTCCGGTCGAGTCACGGGATCCAAAACCATGGGAGGATGAGAAACTTCGCGTTTCGGTGGAGCAACTTCGCGTTTCGAGCGTATTAATGTGATCGTGGAGCAACTTGTTTGTTCAGTGCCGTGCTCATCGTCCGGCCTCGCCACCGCGGCGAAAACGCACTGGCGTGAAACCTGTAGCTCGTACATTGTGTCTTACTAGTTACACCCTTTAGCCACACAGTCGCATGTCAATTGGAACTCAGAGAGCGCGGCTCTTCGTAGCCGCAATCACCGCCTTCGCTGGCGGATTAATCGTCGCATCCGGGCTCAACTGGACCAAGCTCGGATTTGCGCAGTCTCGTCCCGCATCGGCAATCGTCCAGCCAATTGCCGATGCCAGCAACGCATTCGTTGCGATCGCGAACAACGTCACACCCGCGGTCGTTTCCATTGAAGTAATCAGCAATCCCAAGACGGGCACCAGCTCGCAACGCGGACACGCGCAGCAGCTTCCGCAGGGCGTTCCGCCGGGAATGGAAGATTTCTTCCGCCAGTTCGACGTCCCGCAGCAACAGCGTCCGATGCGAGGCCAGGGCTCAGGCTTCATCGTGACGTCAAGCGGATACATCCTCACCAACAACCACGTCATCACCAATTCCGATCGCGAAACGATCGCCGACAAGGTGACGGTGAAAATGCTCGACCACCGCATCTTCACGGCGAAGGTCGTCGGGCACGATCGCACGACCGACGTGGCGGTGATCAAGATCGATGGCAACAACTTCCCTACCGTTTCGCTCGGCAACGATGTGACCTCGCGGATCGGCGAGTGGGTGCTCGCGATCGGCAATCCGCTCGGACTAGAGAACACGGTGACGGCGGGAATCATCAGCGCCAAGGGGCGCAGCCTGGCCGAGCTGATGAATCCGAACAACACGAACAGATACGCGATAAGCGATCTGATTCAGACCGACGCCGCGATCAACCCGGGTAACTCGGGTGGGCCGCTCGTGAACTCGCGCGGCGAAGTGATTGGAATCAACAGCGCCATTGCGAGCCCGACCGGATACAACGCCGGTTATGGGTTCGCCATCCCCGTGACGCTCGCCAAGCGCGTGATGGACCAGCTCATTGCCAACGGACGCGTTCGCGTTCCGGCGCTCGGCATTGGCATCGATGATGTGAGCCCGGAAGACGCCGCGGTCGCGGGCGTCAAGGACATTCGTGGCGTGCTGGTTCGCAATTTCCCCAGCGAAGACACTCCGGCGAAGAAAGCGGGCCTGCAGCCCGGTGATGTCATCATCACCGCGGATGGCCAGCCTGTCGACCGCGTCAGCACGCTTCAGAGAATTGTCCGCAACCACAATCCTGGCGAAACGATCGAGATCGAGGCGATGCGTTACGGACAGCGCAAGACGTTCCGCGTGACGCTGATGGAGGCCAAGACGGATCAGGAAGTCGCGAGCGCTTCGGCGCCCGCTGCTGCCCCCGTCACGGGAATGGTGCACCCCGCTCTAGGAATCTCGGTAGCACCGGTGAGTGCGGAGATGGCGGCGCAGGCAAGGCTGGCCGCGCCGGTACATGGCGTCCTCGTATCGGACGTTACGCCGGGCGGTCCCGCGGATGACAAGCTTTTCCGGAACGATGTGATCACCGAGGTACTGTTTCCGGCGCCTCGTCGCACGATCAACACCCCTGCGGAATTCCAGCAGGTGCTGAGCCGACTCAAGGATGGCGATTACCTCAGCCTAAGCGTGTACTCGCTAGCTGACCCTGATCACGCTCCGAGGATCGTGAATCTGCAGATAGGCAGGTAGAGCAGCAGTTATTGCTGAGCGAAAAGCCCCCGCGGATTCCGCGGGGGCTTTTTCTTTTTGGCGGCGGACTAAAATCAGGTAAGAGCTTTCACGCGATCTAAAGGTGTTGCTATCTTTTGATCGCGAGCGCGGAAGTGGCGGAATTTGGTAGACGCGCTGGACTTAGGATCCAGTGGAGCAATCCGTGGGGGTTCGAGTCCCCCCTTTCGCATCAGCTTCTTGACGGCCGGGTAAAGCGTCCGAGGAAATCGCTCCAACCTTTTCCGCTCGTCATCCACGACTGCTGGTTGGCGGCGCGAAGTCTCGCCTCAGTCAACCCAACGGTGCGACGCGCGCGCGGCTTGGCGCCCGGATCGGGCTCGTTGATCAAAGCCAGCGTCTTCTCTTTCTTGAGCTCAGTTGCATCCGCGTCCCGAACATCTTTCGCGCCGAATAGTCTTTCTTTCAGAGTCATTTTCTTCACCGTGTTTGCTGGTTGATAGTCAGGCGGATGCCGTCGTTCCATTGGGGAGACGATTCATCGTGCGATCCGGCAATTGTGACTGGGGCTCATCCACATGCGCCCTTGCGAAGGAAAGGCGTCGCCAGTAGCGCCAGGATTGCAGCCTCGCAGTCGAGGCGGACCGGGTGTGCGGGCTGGTGGAAAGTCCCGCGCGGCAGATACCCGATGCTTCAACCTCACCGGTTCGTCACCCAATAGCAATGCCGCCCGAGTGCGCGCGCTCTTGGTGCGGTTGTATCCCTTTGCTTAGTTTTGGCGGAAGCAAAGCGCGATCTTTCTGAACGGAGACCAAGGTGAAGAGAAAAAGTGAGATCCCCGATTTCTCGAAGAAAAGAAAAGGGCCACAGCCTCATTCGGTACCAGACCCGACCAAGCTGCAGCCACCGGCGCCGCCTCCAGCACCACCGGTGAGATCGGGAAAGCCTCCGGCCACGTCCATGAAGTCGGGCCGACGGGGATCGTAGTCACGCGAAGAATCGCGCTGTGCGTTGCGGCGGCCGTCCTGACGTCGGCTGTCGCCTCCGCGCAGAGCCCGGCGCCGACAACTCCGAGTGACCGCCCCAGAACAGAGTGGGCCGCTGCTGGACATCAGGGCGACTTCGTCATGCACAACTTCCGTTTCACCGACGGATCGGTGCTGCCGAACCTGCGCATTCACTACACCACACTTGGCCGACTCCGAAAGGATGCGTCAGGCACCGTTCGGAACGCCGTGCTCATTCTCCACGGCACAACGGGAAATGGCCGCGGATTTCTCACTCCGACATTTGCCGGGGAACTGTTCGGCCCCGGTCAGCTTCTGGATTCGTCGACGCACTTCATCATCCTTCCCGATGGAATCGGCACCGGCGCGTCAAGCAAGCCGAGCGATGGATTGCGCGCGCGCTTCCCGCACTACGGCTACACGGACATGGTCGCGGCGCAGTACCAGTTGCTGACCGAAGAGCTAGGTGTCAATCATCTGCTGCTTGTGCTCGGCACGTCGATGGGCGGCATGCAATCGTGGATGTGGGCCGAGCAGTATCCGGATTTCATGAGCGGTGTTGTGCCGCTGGCGAGCGCGCCGACGCAGATAGCCGGACGGAATCGCATGATGCGGAGACTCATCAGCCAGTCGATTCGCACCGACCCCGAGTGGCGCGGCGGCGACTACACCGCGCAGCCGCAGAGTTTGTTCGGCGCTCTGGAGATGCTGTACATGATGACGAGCAGTCCGCTCTACCTGCAAAAGGCGGCGCCGACTCGGGACAGCGCGGACGCGTACATCGATTCATGGATACGCGCCCGGATGCGGACGACTGACGCGAACGACTTCATCTACCAATTCGAGGCGTCGTCCGACTACGAACCCGCTCCAGGGCTAGAGAAGATCCACGCGCAGGTGCTTGCCATCAACTCGGCCGATGACCTGGTGAATCCTCCTGAGCTCGGTATCGTGGAGCGACTGATCAAACGGGTGCCGCGCGGACGATTCGTGCTGCTGCCGATTTCAGAGAAGACTCGCGGACATGGGACTCACTCGCTACCGGCGATCTGGAAGCGATATCTGGCGGAGTTTCTTGCGACCCTTCCAGGCAACTAGAGCACGGGCAAAGGGCTTGGCGATTGATCGATCTCGTTCGGAAGCATCTCGCCGAGCCGAGAGTTGGATGTTCGACACAGATCTGTGACGTGATAATCGCGAAATGACTCTTTCGCCAACGCGGAAGGCTCTTGCCTCGCCCAGTCGCGAATGTTCACCTACTCTGCTTCGATATTGATTCTCGCCTCGGCGAGATCGGTGAGGAGATGGTCTGTCTCGCCTTCCTCGTCGAGGGTTCGCTGTAGCAGCTCCGCCTGGGATTCGTAGCCGAGCTGCCTGGCGTACGTTCGAACGGTACCGTAGCCGGCCATTTCGTAGTGTTCGACGTGCTGCGCCGCGGAAATCAGGCCAGCATCCAGAACGTCGTCGTCCGGTTCCTCCTCGATCAGCTCGCGACCCTCTTCGAGTAGCCCCTCCATGCCCACACATCTCTTCCCACGTGGGGTCACGCCCAGCTCATCGCATATCTGCTCGAGCCGCTTCACGTGCTCCCCCGTCTGGTTGAAGTGAGTCACGAAGGCGGCTTTGAGCTCCGGATGCTTGGTCGCCCTGATCATCTTCGGTAGCGCCTTCACGATCTGCTTCTCGGCGCTGTAAAGGTCCTTGAGCTCTGCGATGTAAAGGTCCTTGAGAGTATTCAGCTCCATTTGTCGGTCTCGGTGCGAAAGGTTAATTGCCGTAGATCGCCATTTTGGTTCTCGTCAGCAAAGGCAATAGCGGTGCCTGGCGCGGATGCCTTGCCCTTGGCACGAAGGGGCCGGTTTGCGCTCAGAATCACGTCCGAAAGTCGCGGATCGGGGCCCTTGCAACTCTGTTATATTGCGCACATGAAGATCGAGTTCACGCCGAGCGCTTCGGAGGGGGTCGAGCGCCACATTCAGGTCTCCGTGCCCCCAGAAGTGGTGAAGGATGCGGAAGACAAGGCCGCGAAGCGGTATGCCTCCACAGTCCGGCTGCCCGGTTTCAGACCCGGGAAAGCGCCCCCGACCGTAGTCCGGCAGAAGTTCGGCGAAGCGATCAGGCAGGAAGCGCTGGAGACGATCGTTCGCGAGGCCTACCAGGAGTTCGTGGAGAAGGAGAGCATCAAGGTCGCGGCACAGCCGCACGTCCACGATCTGAAGTTCGAAGAGGGAAAGCCGCTCACCTTTGAGCTGCACCTCGAGGTCAGGCCCACCATTAACCTCGCGCGGACGAACGGGTTTCGGATCCAGCGCGCCGCGGCAACGGTTACCGAAGAGCAGCTCATTCAGCAGATCGAGCAGATCCGCGACGAGAAGGCGACCTGGACTCCGGTGATCGAGAAGCCGCAGCCGGGCGACATGGTGAACGTGCAGATCGCGACAGGCGGTGAAGCGGGTGAGGGAAAGAGTTACCCGCTCGTTCTGGGTGCCGGCCAGGCGATTCCAGGAATCGAGGAGCTGGTCATGCAGGCGGCGCCCGGCGAGACCGTCGAGCGGCCGGTCAAGTGGCCCGATGATTTTCCGGACGAAGCGCAGCGTGGACAGACCAAGACCGTCCGCATCACGCTCAATGAAGTGAAGCGGAAGTCGGCGCCAGCGCTCGACGACGCGCTCGCGCGCGAAGTCGGGGATTTCGAGTCGCTCGATGCTCTGAAGCAGGCCGTGCGAACCGACATGGAGCGCCACGCCGAGCACGAGGTCGAAGCCGGCGTAAGGCAGCAGCTGATCGATCAGATCATCGCCGCCAACGCGTTCGACGTCCCGAAGAGCTGGATTCAGCAGTTCGTCGAGAACTACGCCGAGGCCTACAAGGTTCCGGCAGATCAGCGCGACCAGTTCGCCGGCGAATTCCGTTCGATGGCGGAGCGGCAAGTCAGGCGCGACCTCGTGATCGAAACCATCGCGGAAAAGGAAGGATTGGCCGCGACGGAGAAGGATCTGGACGATCGCATTGCGGAGCAAGCTGAAAAGAGAGGAGCGAACCCCGGCCAGATCTACGCTCAGCTGGAAAAGAGCGGGCGGTTGAAGGAAATGGAGCGCAGCATCACCGAAGACAAGGTGTTCAAGTGGCTGTTGGACAGAAACGATGTATCGACTAATGCCTAACCGGGAAGAAGAAGAGCCAATGCCGACGATCTACACGCCGTACGTAATCGAACGCTCGAGCCGCGGCGAGCGCACCTACGATGTTTTCTCCCGGCTTCTGATGGACCGGATCATTTTCCTTGGCACGCCGATCAACGACGACGTCGCCAACATAGTGATCGCGCAGCTCCTCTTCCTCGAGTCGGATAACCCCGACCGGGACATCCACATCTATATCAACTCGCCGGGCGGCAGTGTCTCCGCCGGCCTGGCGATCTACGACACCATGCAGTTCCTCAAGTCGCCGGTGAACACCAACTGCATGGGGCTCGCGGCGAGCATGGGAGCGTTTCTGCTGTCGGCGGGCAGGAAGGGCAAGAGATCCGCCCTTCCCCACGCCCGCATCATGATCCACCAGCCGTCTCAAGGCGGAGGAGGGGGGACAGCCAGTGACATCGAGATCCAGGCCAAGGAGATCCTGCACCTTCGGGCGCAGATGAACAAGCTGATGGCCAAGCACACGGGCCAGCCGGTAGAGCGCATCGAGCGCGACACCGACCGGGACCGGTTCATGTCGGCCGAGGAAGCAAAGGAGTACGGTTTGATCGATAACGTGATTTCGTACCGCGGAGAGATAGAGGAGTCACTCAAACAGGGCGAAGCGCTCAAACAGGCCTGATTTGGGGGCATCTGTTACTTGTGAAAATCTTCACGAGTCCTGCTCCCACAGCCTTTGCTTGACCGTCTTCGCGCACGCTGTTAGGTATGTTTAGTCAAGCCTCGATGCCGGATTCGCTGGGCAAGCATTCCCCGTTCCCCCGTTGATCTATGTCTCAAGAGAAACACCTTCGCTGCTCGTTCTGCGGAAAGTCGAAAGACTCTGTCCGGAAGTTCATTTCCGGACCGTCTGTTTACATCTGCAACGAGTGCATTGCTCTCTGCAATGAGATTCTGGCGGAGGACGAGGAGCGCGAGGTAGCTGAGGCGATAACTCAGGTCCCATCGCCCCAAGAGATCAAGGATGTTCTCGATCAGTACGTGATCGGGCAGGAGCAGGCGAAGAAGGCACTGGCTGTCTCCGTATACAATCACTACAAGCGCATCAACTCCACGTCGCTTAAGGACGACGACGTCGAGCTCGACAAATCCAACATTCTGCTGATCGGCCCCACGGGCGTGGGGAAGACCCTGCTGGCCCGGACGCTGGCGCGGATTCTCGACGTTCCGTTCACGATCGCGGACGCGACAACGCTCACAGAAGCCGGCTACGTTGGTGAGGATGTGGAGAATATCCTTGTTCGGCTGCTCCAGGCGGGCGACTTCAACGTCGCCGAATGCGAGCGCGGCATCGTCTACATCGACGAGATCGACAAGATCGCCCGCAAGTCGGAGAATCCGAGCATCACCCGCGACGTGTCGGGCGAAGGCGTGCAGCAGGCGCTGCTCAAGATCATCGAGGGAACCGTCGCTTCGGTTCCGCCCCAGGGCGGACGGAAGCACCCGCAGCAGGAATACATCCAATTGAACACGAAGGATATCCTCTTCATCTGCGGCGGCGCGTTCGACGGGCTCGAGAAGATCATCGAGGCTCGTACCGGACGCCGCCAGATCGGGTTCAACGGCGCGGCCGCGCGGGACAAGAAGCTCGCGCAAACCAAGATGTTCAGCGAAGTCGAGCCGGACGATCTGCTCCGCTACGGCCTGATCCCGGAGCTGGTGGGCCGCCTGCCTGTGACGGTTGCACTCGAGGGCCTCGACGAAGAGGCGCTGGTGCGGATTCTCAAGGAGCCGAAGAACGCGCTCACCAAGCAGTACGCGAAGCTGTTCGGGCTCGAGGACGTGAAGATCACGTTCGACGAGGGCGCGCTCGTGGCGATCGCGGGCAAGGCGCTCAAGCGCGGGACCGGTGCACGCGGACTGCGCGCCATCCTCGAGGAAGTTCTCATGGAAGTGATGTTCGACCTTCCGGGCAGAGAGGATGTGGTCGAGGTCAAGGTGACCGAGTCGTGCATCACGAACGGGACGCAGCCGCTGCTCGAGATCTCTCCGATTCGGAGAAAGAAGGAAGCCTAGCCCCTGCCCCAGACTTTTCAGAGGGACAACGAGAGCATCCCCGTGTCGGACCGGATCCCGGTCCTGCCGCTGCGGGATGTCGTCATTTTCCCCTATGTAGTAATTCCCCTGCTCGTTGGGCGCCCGGCATCGCTAGCCGCCATCGAAGCCGCGCTCGCCGAGGACAAGATCATCCTGCTGGTCGCGCAGCGCGACGGCGAAAAGCAGGAGCCCGCGGCGGCTGACCTGCATCGGACGGGCGTCATCGGACGTGTCGTTCAGGTTTCCCGCCTTCCCACGGGCACCACGCGCGTCCTCGTCGAAGGAATCGCACGCGCCCGGGTGACCCGCTACATCCCCGCCGGAAATGTGTTGAGGGCAGCCGCGGCGCCCTTCCCGTTCGAAGGACCTGGTCCCGAGGACGTCGCCGAGACCGAAGCGCTGAGCCGGCGCGTGATGAACTCGTTCGAGGAGTACGTCAGTCTCCACCGGCGCATACCGGCGGAGATCGTCTCGATCATTCAGAGCACCGATTCCGCGGAGCGCCAGGCATTCGGGGTGGCCGCACACGTCGCGGTTCGATTCGAGCTACGGCAGTCGCTGCTCGAAGCCGAGAATCTGCGGAGCCTGCTGGAGATGCTGGGCGAGCTGCTCTCGGGCGAGATCGAGCTGCTGCGTCTCGAGCGCAAGATCGACGACGATGTCCGCGGCGCCATGTTCCAGAACCAGCGCGAGTTCTACCTGCAGGAGCAGCTGCGGGTAATCCACCGCGAGCTGGGGGAGGAAGACAGCGACGATTTCACGGAGCTCGAGGCTCAGATCAAGAAGAAGACGCTTCCGCCCCTGGTCGAGGAGAGGACTCTCCGCGAACTGAGAAAGCTGCGGCGCATGCCGCCCATGTCTCCCGAATTCACTGTCGCGCGTAACTTCGTCGACTGGATCGTGTCGATTCCGTGGACCGAGCGGACCGACGAGGTGCTCGACGTCGCTCGGGCGATAGCGATTCTAGACGCGGACCACTACGGACTGGAAGAGGTGAAGGACCGCATCCTCGACTTCATCGCCGTGTTGTCGCTGGTCGGCAGGCTGAACGGACAGATTCTCTGCCTCGTCGGGCCTCCGGGAGTCGGCAAGACGTCGCTGGGCCGCTCGATCGCTCGCGCGCTGAGCCGCAAATTCGTCCGGATGGCGCTGGGCGGCGTGCGGGACGAAGCGGAGATCCGCGGACATCGGCGCACGTATATCGGCTCCATGCCGGGCCGCATCATCCAGGCGATGCGCCGCGCCGAAGTCGTCAATCCGGTGATCCTCCTCGACGAGGTGGACAAGCTCGGACAGGATTTCCGCGGCGATCCGGCGGCGGCTCTGCTCGAGGTCCTCGACCCCGAGCAAAACACGACGTTCAACGACAACTACCTCGAGGTGGACTACGATCTCTCGCAGGTCTTGTTCATCACGACCGCCAATTCGCTGGCCGGGATTCCCGAACCGCTGCGCGACCGGATGGAAATCCTCCGCATCGCCGGCTATCTCGATCACGAGAAGCTCGCCATCGCGAGGCAGTACCTGCTGCCGCGGCAGATCGAAGCGAACGGCTTGAAGAAAGAGGAGGTCGTCCTCGAGCCCGACGTTCTCATGGCGATCATGCGCGGCTACACGCGTGAGGCGGGGGTGCGGGAGCTTGAGCGCCGGATCGCACGTGTGTCCAGAAAGCTGGCGCGCAAGCGCGCGGAAATCGCAGTCGGCGTTGGCGATAAGCAGACCGTCTCGCTCGCTGACCTCAAGGAGCTGCTCGGTGCGCCGCCATTCGATCCGGACGACACGTCGCTCGACGACAAGATCGGCGTCGCGTCTGGTCTCGCCTACACTTCAGCGGGCGGCGAGGTGCTGGAAATCGAAGTCAGCGTCGTCAAAGGCCGCGGCAAGGTTCAGCTCACCGGGACACTCGGCGACGTGATGAAGGAATCCGCGAGCGCCGCTCTGTCGTACGCCCGCGCGCGGGCGAGAGCACTCGGGATTGAATCCGAATTCTATAGAACACGGGACATCCACATTCACATGCCTGCCGGCGCGACGCCGAAGGATGGTCCGTCGGCAGGAATCGCGATTGCCACCGCCGTGATCAGCGCGCTCACAGGCGTCCCGGTGCGCGGCGATGTCGCGATGACGGGAGAGATCACGCTGCGTGGACGCGTGCTCCCGATCGGCGGGCTCAAGGAGAAGTCGGTGGCAGCCCACCGCAACAAGGTGACCGATGTGATCATTCCCCACGGAAATGCGCGGGATATCGAAGAACTCCCCGAAGAAGTTCGAGCATCGGTCCGCTTCCACCCGGTGAAAACGATGGACGAAGTGCTGGCGCTCGCGCTGCGTCCGCAGCCGGCGGTGACGACGTCCTCGGGCGCGCCGCTCTACGATGCCATAACGCACTAGATGGAGAAGGACCCGGTTGGCGACAAGCTGGTCATCCGGAGCGTGGAGTTCATCGGCGGAATGGCCGAGCGACACGGCTGGCGCCCGGAGTCGTCGCTGCCGGAGGTCGCGTTCGCGGGACGATCGAACGTAGGAAAATCTTCTCTCCTGAACACGCTCGCCCGCCGCAAGTCATTCGCGCGCGTGAGCCGAACGCCCGGACGAACGCGGGAAATCAACTTCTTCCGCATCAATAACCACTTCGTCTTCGTAGACCTTCCCGGCTACGGCTACGCCCGCGTTTCCAAAGCAAAGAAATCCGAATGGCGGCCGCTCATCGAGAGCTACATGAGGAGAACGACTCAGCTGAGGGGGATAGTGCTGCTGCTGGACATCAGGCGCGACCCGAGCGATGATGATCGGGCGATGCTGGATTTTCTGGCGGAGGTGGAGGTTCCTACGATCGTCGCGTTGACGAAGAAGGACAAGCTGAGCAAAGCTGCCGCGGGGGAGCGGGTGGCGGAGATTTCGCGCGCGCTGGCGCTCCCGAGCGAGCAGGTGATTCCATTCAGCGCGCAGACGGGAGAAGGGCGGCTCGAGCTGCTGGAGGCGATCACGGAGCTCGTAGAAGCCGTTCCGGAGGTGGAAGCCGTTCCGGAGGCGGACACGCCGTGACCGCGCTGTTCCATACGCACCCGATACATCGTCGCTTTCGGGGCGCGCTGTGCGGACTCGTCGCGGCAGTGGCAATCACCGCGTGCGCCGGCGGAGCGCCTACTGCTGCCGGACAGTCGGGGACGCTCGCGCCAATCACGGATGACACGGTTGGCAGGGCCAGCGTTCCGGTCGGTTTCGGGACACTCAGGCAGGACGACATCGCGATCAGGCTGGAGCTTCAGGGCCTGATCGTCCGCGCCATTCCGCTGGATGAGAACCTGATCCGGCTGCTCACGCCCGATTCGTATCGCGCGCTGCGCGAGCTGCAGGAGAGCAACAAGGCGGCGATCGCCGCCGTGACCCGCCGCACCGGCGGGCGATCTCCCGATCTGTGGTACGTATCGTTTTACGGCGTCCAGCCCGACGTGCATTTCAGTCCGATGGAGCTCGTCATCACGAGCAGCGGGCGCGATTTCCGCGCGCTCGAGGTGCTGCCGCTCAGCTCCGGATTCGGCGAGCAACGCCTCAGGCAGCGCGAGACACAGAGTGCGATTTACCTGTTCGACGAGGCGATCGATCTCGATCAACCTCTGACCGTGACGTTCCAGGACGTGCGCGACGACAGCTGGGAGCAGGTTCTCACTCGCGTGGAGCGCGAAAGAGCGCTCGTTCGCGCGCGGGCAACGCGGCCGCCGTCGCAATAGCTGGTTTTTTCCCGGGGCCAAGATCAACTTTCCGGACATGCCCATCTATCCGCTGCGCAAACTTCCCGCTCTTCCGATCGCCGGCATCGACTCACAGTGGCTGGAGAAGATCGCCGCGGAGCTGAAATCCGGCTCCGACCGCGCGCTGCTCTGCCGCCGGACGCTGTGCGAGATCGCCTATCCGCAGTTCGCATCGAACTGGGAGACGGCGGTGGAAGATTCCAAGCTTCCCCTCGCGACACGACTCGCACTCTCCGCGCTCGACCCGTGCAACGTAACCCTCGAGCCCGAGTACTACGCCGAGTGCGATGACGCCCGCTTCCAGAAGGTGAAGCCGCTGCTCTGGCTCTGGTATTCGTTCGACCGCACGGTGCTGGGTGGACAGAACGTCGAGCTGGGCGTTCAGCTTAGGCGGTTGCTCGCGCCGTACATCTTCAAGAAGTGCGGTGAGAACTTCAAAGCCTTTCAGTTCGTCGAGTTTTCATTCGGGTACAACATGGAGGTGGGTGACAATTGCGTCGTCCACCGGTACGTGCTGCTCGACGATCGCGGGGGAATATCCATCGGCAACAACGTGTCGATCAGCGATTTCGCGAATGTCTACAGCCACACGCACAGCATTGTCGATCAGCGCGACGTGACCGACGCGCCCACGCGGTTGGAGGATGGGGTTCGCATCACGTACCACGCGACGGTGCTGGCCGGGGTGCAAGTCGGGGAGCAGGCGATGGTCGGGGCGATGGCGGTGGCAACCAAGGATGTGCGGCCGTACCATGTGTACGTCGGGATACCGGCCAAGAGTGTTCGCGTGAAGCCGAACGCGCCCGTGGACCAGGGGAATCTTACTGCTGTTAAAAAGCGGTAGCCGCCTCTCGCCGGTTCAGTTGCTCTTAAAGAACCCGCAGCGCATCCTCGACCGGGCCAGCATCCCCGCCCTTCAGGAGATGCTGAACATCCCTCAGCCCGCGTGCCGCGCGCGGCCAGGTGAAGCGATCGCAGGCCTCCTCGACGGTCAACCATTCGAAACGCTGATGCTCCTCGCTTAGAACCACGGCTGAATCGTCGGCAACAAATGCCGCGAACACGATCGACATCTGTATGGTCTGAGTAGCGTGCAGGTAGAAACTGTTCACCGTGACGTTGTAGAGCGCCTTGACGTCGAGCCCCGTCTCTTCGACCAGCTCCCGGACTGCCGCGCGCTCCGGACGCTCCCCCGCGTCGATCTTCCCGTAAACGAGCTCCCATGAGCCGGGCCTGCTCGCATCCGGCGCGCGCTGGAGTACGAGTACCCGCCAGTCCCCTCCGTTGTGGCGAATCACGTAGACCTCGACGACTCCCGGAACGATCTGCGTCATTGGACCCTGCACTCGTCTCTCGTAGATGATGGGCTTCGGTACATCATAGCCCGTGCCGGGCTCGCGCGTGGCTGCGCGGGCACCTTCGGGCTCGAGGACGCGCACCAGCTCCTGCGCGCTTGTATTGCCCGCCAGCAGCTGCGCGCAGCCGCAACCCCAGAGCGAGCGCGTGCCCGACACGCGGGCCGCGGCAAGGAGACGCTCGGGCGGATCGCCGGCGGCAATGGATCGCTCGATCTCGGGGGTCGCGACGAGCACTTCAGTCACCGCGACTCGTCCGGAATAGCCGGTCATCGAGCATTCCCTGCAGCCCGTCGACACGTAGATCATCGAGTCCTCGGGAATGGTGGCCACGAGGCGGCGAGGCACGCCCGCGTTGGCGACGAGCCTGCACGCGGGGCACAAACGCCGGATCAACCGCTGCGCCACAACTCCCTTGAGCGCGCCGGCCAGCTTCACCGAATCGACGCCAAGATCGGTGAGGCGAACGATCGAGCTGCAGGCGTCATTCGTGTGCAGGGTAGCGAACACGAGATGGCCGGTGAGCGACGCCTGAATCGCAATCGCCGCGGTCTCCCTATCGCGGATCTCGCCGATCAGAACGACGTCAGGATCCTGTCGGAGAACCGATCTCAGTGCCGACGCGAATGTGAGCCCGGCCTTCTCGTGAATCTGCACCTGCACGATTCCCGGAATCCTGTACTCGACCGGATCTTCGACTGTGATGATGTTGACGCCGCGGTGCTGCAACAGTCTGAGCGCCGCGTAGAGCGTGGTCGTCTTGCCCGAACCAGTCGGGCCGGTGACGAGGATCAGTCCTTCCCGCACGTCGAGCAGCTTCTGCATCCGCGGGCCGTCGACCGGATCGAGCCCAAGGGATTCGACCGAACGGAGGGCCGCGCGCGAATCGAGGATGCGGATCACGACTTTCTCCCCGTGCGACGCGGGTAGCGTCGAAACGCGCAGATCCACGCGAGCTCCGTTGATTGCGACGCGCGCTCGTCCGCCCTGCGGTCGCAGCCGGTCGGCGATATCCATCTGCGACATGATCTTGATGCGCGACACTAGCGGGACACCGACGGCTTTGGGAAGAAGCATCACCTCCTTCAACATTCCGTCGATGCGATACCGAACGGCGATCCCGCTCTCCCCCGCCTCCAGATGAATGTCGCTCGCGCCCGCCGCGATTCCCTCGGCCACTATGTGATCGACGAGCTTGATCACCGGACGTTCGGCTTCCTTTTCGTCGAGCTGGTGATCGGTCTCGTCCGCTGCCTCGATTATGGGCTGGAGCGTGGACCGTTTCGCCTTGTCGAGCAGCTTGCCCACCCGATCGACCGGCGCGTATACCTCCTCGATGCGCTCGAGAATCCTGTCGGGAGGTGCGAGCGACATTCGAATCGTACGACCAGCAGCAAATGCCAGTGTCTTCTCGCAGTCGAGGTCGTAAGGGTTGGAGGTCGCGATGTCGAGCGTAGACTCCGAGACTGAGAGTGGAAGAATTCCGAACCGTCGCGCCAGCCATTCCGGCACCTTGTCGCGGGCCTGCGAACTCACGAGGAGACCATTCGCGATTCGGATATGCGTCCGAGCTGAGAGGGCGGCGAGAATCTCATCGTCGGAGAGAATACCGGCCGCGGTGACTGCGGCCCAATAGCTCGCTGGATCCCGAGCGTCGATGTCATGGATCGCGGACTCCGGGGCCAGCTCCCTGAGCGTCGGTAGAAGCCAGGGATCGGACGGCGCTGCTTTGAGAGTGGCGGTCACGCTCGAAACTACCCGCCCCAAATCGCCGCCCCATCGTCAAATCCATTCAGGTGGAAGCGCTACAACACGCTCCAGAAGTCGCGTCCGATGTCAACCGAGAATGTCCATCGCCCGTTCCGAAGCCCCCGCGCAACGTCCAGGCGCAGCACGTCGAACACGGTAAGCGCGCCGAGTCCGAGTGATGGATACCAGCCCTGCCGGAGCGGCTTGAAATCGGCGGAGCGATCGATCCACACCGCCGTCGCGAAGGGTGCGAGAGTGATCGTCGCCGGCGCGCGGCCGAATCTGCCCAACGGAATTCCGAAGAACGGCGCCAGGAATCGATACTCGACCCGTTGACTGACTCCCGCGCGTCCGACGAACTCGTGAAACTCGTATCCGGGCCCGCTCGTCGGACCGCCGAGGTAGACCAGGTGCTGCGCCGGCAGCGTGTCGCCGGTGAAAACGCCCGCGGCGATCGTGTGAAAGAGCAGACGGCTCGAGCCGAACGGCTTCTGGATATCGACCACGAGCGACGGCCGCAAGAAATCGCCGACCGGAGTATTTACCGAGCTCGAACGGTGAACCGCGCTAACCGTCAAGTGCGTTCCCAGCTCGTAACCGGCGAAGGTAAGAGTGGTCGGCCGGTCGAGCGCGAGCGTTACTCGGCTTTCATGCATGGGAAGCGCCGGAATCGTCGGCTCGAAGCTCC
>JADGQU010000163.1 GCA_017881545.1 Gemmatimonadaceae bacterium | reverse complement strand
CCAGAGGCTGGAATGCGTCACCTGGGATTGATCGCGTTAGCCGGCATGGTTGGCTTCACATCCTTCAACGGATGCGTACGCCCACAATCTGAGCCTGACGTCAGCCGCAGCAGAATCGATTTGATCAGCGCCGACGAGATCTCGCGCTCGCCGTCCACCAACGCCTGGGATCTGCTCCGCAGGCGCGCGCGACAATACGATTTCACTGAGGACCAGTACGGTCGCCCAAGGGAGATCAGAACCCGCCGCGGGCGCAGCACAATCAATATTGCGGGCGCGGACATGCCAATCGTTCTCATAGACGGAGCGAGAATCAGCGATGTCGCTTCTCTTCGTGACCTCTCCACCGGCTCCATCCAGAGCGTGGAATTGATGAGTGGAATCCGGGGCACCGTAGCTCAGGGCACGAACGCCGCCGCGGGCGTCATCTACATTCATACCTGGGAAGCCTCGGGCGTAAACTGACCGAGGCCAAAAAAAACTCCGCTGCGAGGATTCTCTCTCGCAGCGGAGTTTTGTTTTTCCTGGGTGGCGCTTAGGGCTCGTCAGTCTTGCACGAACCCGGAACGTACTGCGGGTTGTTCTGTTCCTGTTGCGGCACCGGCGAATTCACATCCGTACCGTAGTTTCCGCCCTTGAAATAGGCCCCGGTCGGGAATATGGAGTTAGCTGCCCGGCCATAATCCCGGATGAGACGACGCAAATCTCCCAGCCGGTGTGACGTCAGGAAGAGCCAGTAAGCCCTCTCCTTGAAAAGCTGATCGACTTGCGCGGTGGTCCCCACCTGTAGCGTGAGCGGCGGCAGCGAGCCCGCCGGATAGCCACGCAACGCCAGCAGAGCGGCGTTGCTCCGTAACGCGTTCAGGATGGTCAGGGCGCCTGCCGGGTTTCCACCCTTGAGAGCGGCTTCCGCCTCGATGAGACGAGCCTCGACGCCGTCCGCTATGGTAGCCGGTGAGGCGCGGTCCGGATACTTCAATTGAATGAACTGTACAGTTGCCCCATCAAAACCGGTGTTATCACCACCTCGATCTGCCTCGGCGTTGGCAACACGCGGGTCTGGAGCAGGGTTGTTGTTCACGTCACCATCGGACTGGAACGGAAGTCCGGTGCCTCCCTCGACATCGGCTACACCGAAGCGGCCGACACTGACCGTGAGCCCCCAATCGCCGTTGTTCTGACGGCCGGTAAGAGCCGAGTGCTGATAGTTGTACTGAAACGTCGTGGGAACCCCGGCTACCGCGAGTGCCGCGTTGGGGTAGTCACCCTTGTCCACCAGCGCACGGCCCTTGGTGACCTGCGCCAGGAATTTGAACTCATTCGTCAAGGAAGAGCTTGTAATCCCAAGCGCCTTGTTGGCTTTGCTGATTGCGCTGTCGAGGAGGACCGGCCTGGTCTCGCCGGGACCGAAGGTGAACGACCCATCGGCGTTCTGCGTGCTCACCGGGACCGAGCCGCAATAGTTCTCGGCGAACAGCACGTAGGCCAGCCCATTGAGCGAAAGCAGCTCGGGGTACCCCGTGCTGTCGTCGGCTGTCTTGGCAAGATCCTCAAAGTTCCTGATAGCGAACTCTGACGAAGCGCGCGCGCGGGTGAGACTGAAGAAGGTGCCCAGCAGACTTTGATTTACCACCTGCTGCGCGCGCTGATCGATCTCGATGCGCGTGGGAAAGGTCTCGGTGTTGATGAATTCGTCGGACAACAGCGCGGCCAGATCTACCTGCTCTTCGTCCGCGACGGATTGGTCGCCGTTGTAGGCGACTCCGAAGTTGCCGATCGCTCCGGCTCTGAGCGTAGGAAGAGACCCCAGGCCCGCCAGTGCGCCCGGGAGCGCCACGTCCGGGTCCGTCACTTTCAATAGCTTATCCGAATTGCACGCCACCAGCCCCACGGCGATAGCTACCGCGGCCAGGAGCGCCGGCGTCATTCGCCGGCGCAAAGTATGTGTGTCACGCATTTATTTGATCTCGTTGAAAGAGGTAAGCTCAGAAGTTGATGTTGACTCGTGCCGTCCACGACCGCGTTGGCGGAAGCGTCAGGAAATCCGAAGTGCTGAAATTCCCGCCCGGCTCCGAGTTGGTCTCGGGGTCGAATCCCTTGTATTTGGTCCAGGTGTGAAGGTTGCGACCCGCGATACTCAGCTCCATCGCCCTGCCACCGACCAATCGCCTCAAACCTTCAGGCGCAATGAGAGTGAATGAAAGCTCTCGTAGCTTGGTGAACGTCGCGTCCTCCACGTAGAGAGCGTCCGTACCAAAGTTGATCGCGAGATTGGCTGCCTGGTCAACGAGCGGCGAGTTCTTGTCGAACGCCTCCTGACAGACGCCGAAGGCGCAACGGAACCGGCGTGTGAAGTCGAACAATCTGTAGCCACCCTTGTGGTCGATCAGCGCCGAGACACGCAGCAGCTTAAAGAGCGTGAGCTCGGGCGTTATCGACATCTGCTGTTTGGGCAGCGGATTTCCCAGATAGACTTCCGTGTCCCCCACGACGATCTCGGATTCGGCGATGATGCCGTCCTTGTTGGCGTCGTTGAACGTCACACTTCTGCCGAAGTAGCTGCCAAGGGCCACCCCAACCCGATGCTGCTGATTGCCGAAAATAATAGGTGGCACCGGCACTCCCGGGCTGATCTCGCCAAGAGAAAGCACTTTGTTGTCGTTGGTCGACGCGGACAGCGTCAGGTTGAAAGCAACCGGCTCGACGTCGAGAACTTTGGCGTTGGCCTGGAACTCCCAGCCCTTGTTGGCAACAGTTCCGAGATTCTTGAACTGAGTTGCCGTCAAGCCGAGAGATGGCGGGAGTGGCACCGCGATAAGAAGATCATCGGTGCGCTTGTCGTAGTGGGTTACCTCGAGTCCGAGCCTCTCTCCAAAAAAGCCCGCGTCGAATCCAAGCTCGGTTTCACGCGAGCGCTCGGGACGCAGATCGATGTTGCCCGTTCCGCCGACGGTAATTCCCGGAACGTCGGAGCTGTTGACCGTCACCGTCTGGGCGTTGAAGAACGTGATCGCGTCGCGGAAATTCGGCTTCTGGCCGGATCGTCCGTTCGCGGCGCGCAATCTCAGCGAGCTGACCCAGTCCTGCTTCGGGAAGAACGACTCTTCGTTTACCACCCATGAGAGAGTGTACGAGGGATAGTTGATGCTGCCGAAGTTCTGTCCGAACGCGCTGTTCTTGTCGTTACGCAGCGCGGCACTGAAGAAAATACGGTCCCTGAACGCCAGGTCTTCGCGTATGAGCGCGCTAACCGTCTTGTTGTCGGTGTTCGTCTCACCCACGGCAAAGCGGGCGGTTGAGCCCTGTAGCGACCCGGTTCCGCCGAGCAGCACGGCTCCGAACGCCAGGGTGCCTCGTACGAGTTCCTTGCTGAACAGGCCACTGACCTTAGTGGTCGACTTGATTCCCGCGAACGGAGTAAATGCCGCCGATAGCGTTCCGTTCGCGGTGTAGTTGTAGATCGAGAACGGATTCGATGTCCGTTGTCCGTCCGGCAGATCGCCGAAGAACACCTTGTTCGGTGGAATGAGCTCGTTGTCGTACCTGCCCAGGTAGTCGAGTCCAGCCACGCCCGTCGCCGTCAACCACGAGAGTGGCTGATATGAAGTGTTGATCGTGTTCTCGAAGCGCTGCGTGTCCTGCCGCGTTTCGATTGCGAAAATCTCCTGAGGCGTCTGGCCGGCAAGGTACCCATGTGCAACGGGATCGTCCGCTGTGCCCCCGAGTAGGCCGCCGGGAAGGATGCCCAGAATGTTGTTGTCGTTCTGCGGCAGCCGGAGGTGGTCGGCGAGATAGCTGGTGCCGATCTGCACGTTCCAGTTGTCGCGGAGCTGAACGGAAAGATTGGCGCGTCCCGATGCGCGGTTTTCTGTATTGATCTCGAACACACCCTGCTGCTTATCGAAGTTACCCGAGACGTAGTAGGTAACCTGATCGGTTCCGCCGGTGACGCTCGCTCCGTAGGCGCCGTGATGGCCGGTGATGAACGGGCTGAACTGCTCCAGCGGATTGAACGACGTGAGCCCGCCCGCGTTCGGCGAGCAGAGCCCGAGGGTCTGGCTGTCGAGATCGCAGAATCCTGTCGTCGAGCCAACCGGACGGGTGGGTCCCTGAGCTACCAGACGCGTCCCGGTCTGCGCGAAATTCGCAGGGTAAGCAGTCACGTCGTTTATCTTGCCGCCTTCGATGAAAGTGTTCCATCGAGCCGAGCCGGAGCGTCCACGCTTGGTCGTGATCTGGATGACACCATTCGCGGCGGCCGTACCGTACTGCGCGGCTGCCGCGGGGCCCTTGAGAATCTCCATGGACTCGATGTCTTCCGGATTAATGTCGTTGAAGCGAGACGGTACCTGGCCACCCACGCCGATGCTGGTCGCTCCGCTGACATTGTCCTGTCCGACGCTGTTGTTGAACTTGATGCCGTCGACGATGATCAGCGGCTCGTTGCCCAGCGAAATGGAGTTGGCGCCGCGGATTCTGATCCGCGAGTTGCCGCCGACGGTGCCGCCGGCCTGGGCGACATCCACTCCGGAAACCTTTCCGGTGATTAGCTGGCTCACCGATTGAGCGCTGGTGATCTGGTCGGTGGTTGGTTGGAGCGTCGCGACAGCAGATCCAATTTCGCGTTTCCGTTCCTTCTCTCCGGTCGCCGTGGTGACGACCTGCTCGAGGCTCACCGCCGCCGGGTTGAGCACGAATTCGAGCTCACTCGTTCCGCCGGCTGTGACCGTCACCGGTCTCGCCGACGCCTGGAAGCCGAGGCGCAGAACGCGCACCTGGTACTGTCCGGGTCGTACTCCACCGATACGGAACGTGCCGTCGTCAGTCGTTACTCCCCCGCGGGTAGTCCCGACTATCTGTATCTGCGCGAGCGGTATCGGCGCTCGCGACGCTGCTTCGACAACGCGGCCGCTGATCGTTCCTGCATCTTGTGCGAATGCTGGGGCGGCGTACCACAACAGCGATACGGCCATCGCCAGCGCCAGTCGAACCGTCCTTCTCACAGAACCATGGGTCATTTTTCCTCCAATTCGGGTCGCGATGACCCGACGATCACTCTGCGGCGAAGTGCCGCGGAGTCCTGAAGACGGCAAGGTGTTCGAGCCGTCGTGTCGAGGCGGATACGGTTTGGTGCACAGGTTTCCTTCCTACCGAGACGTGTTCATCATGGGTAGTCGCATCTCGGCATCGGTGGAACTTTCGCCAGCGAAAACTTTCCGGGGGGGGCCGGCTGCGCTTTTGGCGCAACAGGAGCCTGTGTTGGGGATAGAGTCTATAGTTGGAGCGACAGCAGTCAAGGGCAAAGGGCGTCGGTGCGGCGACGGTAGCGCTCCAGAGCAGGAAGGACGTTTTTCTCGCGGCGAACGTCGACGGCCTCTGCGGCGAACGTCGACGGCCTCTGCGGCGAACGTCGACGGCCTCTGCGGCGAGCGTCGACGGCCTCTGCGGCGAGCGTCGACTGGCTCTACAGTACAGGTGGCAACTACATTTGGTTCTCAAATCTGATTCACTAGTCGGTCTTGATTTCGAGCAACGGAAATTCGGAACACGTCCCGGGGCATTCATGCCGAAGCTGCAGAAAAAAAGGCAACCCGAGCTCGCACGTGCGCTCAATGCCGTGCGGCGAATGGTTCGTGGACTTCGCTCCGCCGCTGAGACAATCGAGCGCGAGTTGAGCGTCAGCGCGGCGCAGCTGTTCGTGCTCCGGGAGCTGGCAGACTTCCCCGACCAGTCGGTCAAGGATCTCGCGGCTGTCACGATGACGACGCACAGCACGGTGTCGCAGGTGGTTGGTCAGCTGATCACGAAGAGCCTCGTGACGCGTACACCAGATCCGTCCGACGGGCGTCGCGCCGTTCTTCGCCTCACACGCAATGGAGCGAAGCTCGTAAAGAGAGCGCCCCGCGTGATTCAGGCGGACATGATTGAAGGGTTCGCCACCCTGAGCCAGGCCGAGCGGCGGGGTTTGGCAATCGGTCTCGAGAAGTGGCTCGATGCGTCGGGAATGGCCCGCGTTCCCTCGCGTATGCTCTTTGACAAGCCGCTCCTCGAGAAGCGCCGGGCACG
>JADGQU010000162.1 GCA_017881545.1 Gemmatimonadaceae bacterium | reverse complement strand
GGCAACCGATGCGAGCACCACTGGAAAGTTCGAGGAAATAACAGCCGCCGCGTGGTAGGCGGGCTTTTTCCCGGGCGGAATCTCAAGCACGCGCGCCCCGATGTGTCCGGCCAGGCGGCGTGACACGTTCTTCGCTGCGTTCTCGCCATCGATTCCTATCCATCCCTTGCGCAGCAGCTCGGCGGAGATCTCCGGATCGGTGAACGGAACGAGCGGATGAAATGTCCCGCCTGGAAACCCGGCCTGCGTCAGCGCGTTGAGGCCGGCCGGCTCCGCAATCGCCGAAGTGTGGAGGATCACGCTGTCGCGCGCGATGCGACCGTCGTTCGCCGCGACGATCACCTCTTCGATGGTCTCGTCGAGCTGCGCATCACGCACGCACACGAACACGACATTCGCGCGCGCGGCCTCGGACGGAATCGCTCCGGTCGACGTGGCGACGCCCGACGGCCGCTTGCCGTGCATCCCGACCACGTCGACCCCCGATGCGCGAAAGGCGCGGAAGAGTCCGCGCCCAACGTGCCCAGGTCCGATGATGAAGACCCGTTCGCTCACAGCCCTCCCCCCGCCGCATCCACGCTGTCGGTGGCGGGAGTCGTTGCCATCGCCTTCCGCAGGAGATCGTGCTCGGACTTGGCGCCGTGCGCGAGCTCGAGCGCCTTCTGGAGCGCCTTGTCTCCCGAAGCGCGACGCCGGAACTCGGCGTCGCTCCCGAAGACATAACGCGCGATCTCGAAACCAAGCATACGCGAGACGAGCGGCTCGGCGTCGTCGTAGACGCTGCGAGGTATTTCGACACCGCGGGCCTTCATCCTCTTCCAGACCTCTTCGCGCATGGCTGGCGTTACGGCGAAATCGGGTCCTTCAATACCTCGTGTAGCTTTCAGGTAAAGCGCATAGTCAGTGATCGCGTCTCTGAACTTGCCGGTGTTGGCGCCGAGCGCGCGAATGAAGACTCCCTCCGTAACTGGCGTCGTGGTATCGCCAGCAATGACGTCGGGCGTAATTCCGCCCCCGCCGTAGACAGTGCGCCCGCCATCGGTGCGGAATCGCTCGCGGTTGGCGGGAAGCGGATCGTCCGGCTCATCATCGCTGGAGAGCCGGCGCGTGATGGAACGGCCAACGGGCGTGAACCACCGCGCCGTCGTGATTTTGAGACCGCCCTCTGGCCCGAACGAGATGACGCTCTGCGCGCTTCCCTTCCCGTACGTCGGCGTGCCGATGATCACCGCGCGATCGTGGTCCTGGAGCGCGCCCGCGACGATCTCGGCCGCGCTCGCGCTCCGCCCGTCGACGAGCACGAGCAGCGGAAGCTGCGGCCAACGCTGTTGCGCAGTATCAGCGAACTCGCGGTTCGCGTCCGGCACCCGCCCACGCATGCTCACGATCTTCTGTCCCTGATCGAGAAAGAGATCCGACACCCGCACACCCTGATTCAGCAGGCCGCCCGGATTCGTTCTCATGTCGAGCACGAGCGTCTTCATTCCATGCGCGAGCAGATTCCCGATCGCGCCGTTCAGCTCATTCGCCGTGGAATCGCTGAACGCCTTGAGATCGATGTAGCCGACGCCGTCGGAGAGCATCGCCGCCCTGCGGACCGCGCTCTGGTGGATCGTCGAGCGAATGAGCTTCAGCTCGATCGGCGTCGAGACTCCGGGGCGCTCGATCTTGAGTACGACCGTAGTGCCCGGCTTCCCGCGCAGTACCTTTGCAGCTTCCTCGTTAGTCCAACCCTTCGTCTGCTTGCCCGCGATCTCGATGATGCGGTCTCCAGGCTGGATTCCCGCTCGCTCCGCCGGTCCACCGGTTACAGGAGCTACTACAATCAGCCAGCCATCGCGTAGATCCACCTCGAGTCCCAACCCCCCGTAATTCCCCGATGTCGTTTCGTTGAGCCGGACAAACCGGTCGGGGGGAAGGAATGTCGAGTACGGATCCTTCAGCTCGTAGAGCATTCCATCCACCGACTTGCGGTACAACGCAGAGTCGCCAACCGCGTCGACGTAGTCGTTCTGCACACGGCGGAACACGCTCTCGAAGAGCTGCGCTCCCTCGAAAGTCGTAAACGTTCCCGTGCGCGCACCGCGCTGCAGCAGCCAGCCCCCGGTCACGAGAGAGACGACCAAGGTGCCGGCTACGATCATCGTTCGCGCGCGGGCGGAGGAGCTATCGAGCTTCAGTTTCCCGAGGTTGAGATTCATAGTCCTTTAACTCTTGATGCTGCCAAAAGGTTGCGGAAATGCTTTGGCGAGGGCCGACATGACCCGCTTTTGCACCGTCGTCTCGGCGCCGGTGCCATTTATCAACTTGATTGGTCCGCACTCCGGATGGGAGTCCTGCCACGCAGGATCCGCGAATTGGCGGAATGCACTGGTGACACGCTGGTGAAAGTCGTCACCGGACCTCTCCATCCTGTCCCGGGCGCCACGCGCATCGGCTCTGCCTAAACCTTCGGCGGCCGCGACATCGAGCAGCAGCGTGAGATCGGGGACGAGCCCAGCAGTAGCCAGACGGTTGGCGGCGCGTATCTCGGCCTCGGCTAGCCCGCGACCGAATATCTGATACGCATACGTGGACAGGAAAAACCGGTCGACCAGGACGTTCCTGCCCGCTTCGAGCGCCGGCTGGATGCCGCGTGCAACCAGCTCCGCGCGCGACGCCATGAACAGAAGCGCTTCGGTTGAGGCAGTGACCTCCTGATCCGCGTGAAGGAGGATTCCGCGGATTGCGTCTCCGACGGGCGTGCCGCCTGGCTCGCGGACCGTCGTGCACGGGATGCGAGCGGCCTTCAGACGCTCGGCGAGGAGACGGATCTGCGTGGTCTTGCCGGCGCCCTCGGCTCCCTCGAAGACGATGAGCCTCCCGCGCGCCATGCTCAGCCCAGCGTGATGATCGGGCTCGCCGCGCCCTTTTTCATTCCGTCCATGATCCACTGATTCACGCGGAGCATCAGCTTGTCGAAGTTTTCCTGCGCCGAGACGGCGCGCTGGTAGGCCGACTGCGCCTGGATCTTCTCGAGCATGCTGTCGAGCTGCTGCTCCATCTCCGGCGTGGGATTCTCGCCGGCCTGGATGAGCGCCTGCGCTTCGCCACGGAGTTTTTCCATCTGCTGAAGGAGCGCGACGGCGGCCTTGTCGTCGTTGAGCGCTTCGCTCGACCGCTTGAGCGCCTGGTATTCCGGACTCTGCCCGATTAGGCGCCCGAGCTCCTTCCCCTTTTCTTCCAACATCATCTCTCCTGTCAGGCCCACTGCAGGGTTACGTGCGACGCGCGAACACGAAGCGCTCGCGGCCAGTTAGGTCAAGCAGCACTTCGATCTCGGCGTAGCGCCCATCGACCGCAATCATTTCCGCGACAATTCCGGCGCGGACGGTATCGACCTCGAGCGCTAGGAAGCCGCCGCGCGTGAGAGAGTCGGGCGCCTGCCTGACGAGCTCACGAGTGACCGACAGCCCGTCTTGTGAACACAGTAACGCAAGACTAGGCTCCCAATCTCGTACGTCGGGCGGAAGATCGGAAATCTCGGCGAAGCTGATGTACGGCGGATTGCACACGATCGCATCGAGTTTCTCGCCGCGGAGAGGGGCAAGCAGCGAGCCGTTGCGGAACTTGATCGGCGATTTGAGCGCTCTGGAAAACGATGTGGCGTTCGCCGACGCGACGTCGATGGCGTCGAGCGAGACATCGGTCGCGAACACACAGTCGAATTCCGCCTCGAACGCCAGCGAGAGCGCGATCGCGCCCGATCCGGTTCCAATGTCGGCTATGACGCGAGTAGCGGGAGTGCAGCGCTCGAGCACGCGGTCTACCAGCACTTCGGTCTCGACCCGCGGAATCAGCACTCGCTCGTCGACGTCGAGCGTGAGGTGCCTGAATGACGCGCGTCCAACCGCGTAGGCGAGGGGCATTCCGCCCGCGCGCTTCATCGCGGCGCGAATCACCGATCGCGCGACCTGCGGAGAGGCATCGGCGACGGCATTGGCCGCGGCCCAGAATTTCGGGACGTCGAGTACCGAAGCGACGATCTCGCGGGCCTCGCGATGCGCGTCGGGTACGCCTTCCGACTCGAGCATCGAGGCGCAGCCCGCGAGCAGATCACCGATGGTGCCGATGGGCAGCGTGGTCGGGAAGAACGGTGTGCCGCTATTACTCACCCAGTTTCTCCTCTATGTCCGCGACTTTGAGCGCGTCGATGAACGGATCGATGTCTCCACCGAGCACTTTTGTCAGCTCGTGAAGCGTGAGGTTGATGCGGTGGTCGGTGACGCGGTTCTGCGGATAGTTGTACGTGCGGATTTTCGCCGAGCGATCGCCGGTGCCGACCTGCGTCTTGCGCAGGCGTGAGCGCGCGGCTTCCTGCTCGGCGATCTTGGAATCGAGCAGTCGCGAGCGCAGCACTTCCATTGCCTTGAGCTTGTTCTGGAGCTGCGACTTCTGGTCCTGCTGGCTCACCACGATTCCGCTGGGAATGTGGGTGATGCGGACGGCCGAGTCGGTGGTGTTCACGCTCTGGCCGCCGGGCCCGGATGCGCGAAAGACGTCGATGCGCAGATCCTTGTCCTCGATCTTGAGATCGATTTCCTCGGCTTCGGGGAGCACGGCGACGGTGGCGGCTGACGTATGAATGCGGCCCTGGCTCTCGGTGACGGGAACACGCTGCACGCGATGCACGCCGGATTCCCAGCGCATGACGCCGAACACACCCTCACCCTTGATCTTGAATATCGCTTCCTTGACGCCGCCCAGGGTGCCGTCGGATTGCGAAATCGTTTCGATGCGCCAGCGCCGGCCTTCGGCGAAGCGCGTGTACATGCGGAGGAGATCGGCCGCGAATAATGCGGCTTCGTCGCCGCCGGTGCCACCCCTGATCTCGACGATCGCGGGGCGGTCGTCGAGGGGATCGTGCGGCAGGAGGGCGGGCTTGATCTTCTCGATCAGCGCGTCGATGGAGCTCTCGAGACGTGCTATCTCGGCTTTCGCTTCCTGCGCCATCTCGGGGTCATCAGAGTCGGCGAGCTCGCGGGTTTCCGCGAGCTCCTGGTCCCACCTCTCGAGCTTGGCCCCCATTTCGACCAGCGGCTGGAGGTGTCTGTGCTCGCGGCCGAGCGCTGCCATGCGCTGCTGGTCTCTTACGCCCTTCTGATCGGAGAGCTCGCGCTCTACGTCAGAGGCACGCTCGATGGCGTCCTTGAGCCGGTCGCGGAGGCTCAGGTTTCGGTGCTAGGCGCAGCCGCCGGCTTGCCGTACTTCTGACGGAAGCGCTCGACGCGTCCCGCGGTATCGACGAGCTTCTGCTTGCCCGTGAAGAAGGGGTGGCATTGGGCGCAGATATCCGTGTGGATGTCTGCCTGGGTGGAGCGGGTCTGGAATGTATTGCCGCAGGCGCACCGCACGGTTGCGGTGGCGTATACTGGATGGATATCGGGCTTCATGGGACTGTCTCGGAGGGGTTCGTAAGTAGCCTAGAATTATAGCTAAATCGGACCCCTCAAACAAGTTGGCGGTAGACTGGGCACTGGGTCTGTCTCACCCTGTGGGACACGCAGAGGCGATAATGCCTCAACATGTAATGGCCCTCACGCCATCAATCCCGGTCACGAAGACCCGTGAGCCATCCGACACAAGGTTAGATGTGAAACCACCGTTGGCATTCGGATTAAAGTGGCCGGTCACTTTTCCGTTCGCCCGATCATAACGCTCCAGGTTAGCGACATTTGACACGACCGAACTTCCACAGGTAGTTATTCCCCACACGTACATCTGTGTTTGGTGATTCCAAATTGCTTTTCCGGTCACTTGATCAAGTGCAAACACATAGCCGCCACCCGTACCCACATAGACTTTTCCGCCATCGACCGCCGGAAGCGCCGTGCCACCAGCCCCGTTGTTTGGAGAGGTTAGTCGCCAGACTTCGGCGTGGGTAGATTTGCTCACCGCAAAAGCCCCCAGGCCTTCGATGTCGTTGATGACTCCCATATCCGCGATCAGTATGGCTCCCCATGCGCCATTGTGCTGGCTCGTGGTCTCGAAGCGCCAAAGCTCCCGCCCGTCGAAGCGATTGAGTGCCGCG
>JADGQU010000161.1 GCA_017881545.1 Gemmatimonadaceae bacterium | reverse complement strand
TCCGGAAGCTCTACGCCGAGTCCAAGGAGCGGAACGCAATCCACGCCTCCGACTCCGACGAAAACGCAGAGCGCGAATCAAGCTTCTTCTTCCCAGCGGCAGAGCTGGTCTAGCGCCCAGATCTGTTCCGTCCTCTGCCCGCAGCCCACAGCCGGCCGGCCGACGACCCCCGGCAGGTAGTCTTCAGGTAAGAAACTCAGCCACGAAAAAAAGCTCGCATACCGCACTGGAATGGGGTTGTTAAACCCGCTAATGTTAAGGGCTTATGCTGTCCTTTGACATACGCTCGCTGGAGACCAAAGCCGTCCATGTGGACGGCTCGATTCAGCCGGACGATCCCATTTGGGAAGAGGGAGATGTCCGTCCGTCGCGGCCGGTCCGGGTGATCGGAAGGCTGTCGTCGGCGGGCGAGGGAAGATTCTATTTCGCCGGTCGCATCGACGGCGAAATCGTGCTTCCTTGCCGGTTGTGCCTTGAAGATGTCGACGTCGCGGTCGATGAGGAGGTACACTTCCTTCTCGCCGGCATCGGCGCTGACGAAGCGGACGATCCGGATGTGTTTCTATACGATCCCAATGCGAGGATGCTGGATCTCCGCGCGGCGGTGCGAGAGACGTGGCTGCTCACGGCTCCTGCTTACGTCCAGTGCAGAGAGAATTGCAAAGGACTCTGCGCGACATGCGGTACCAATTTGAACGAAAGCACTTGCAACTGCACACCAACCAGGACTGAATCGCGCTGGGGCGCGTTGCTCAAGCACCAGGGCGACGCACACTAGCACGTCAAACCACCCCAAGGAACAGATACAATGGCCGTCCCGAAGCGACGTACCTCCAAGCGAAAGAAGCGCGCGCGCAACACGCACAAAATCGCGCCTGCGATCGTCATCCAGAAGTGTCCCCGCTGCCAGAGCATGAGGCGTCCGCATCACGTCTGCGCGGAATGCGGATACTACGATGGCGAACAGCGAGTAGAACCGAAGGAAGCCTAGTTTGGCGCGAATAGCGTTGGACGCTATGGGGGGAGATTTTGCTCCCAAAGCGACAATCGCCGGCGCGTTGCTCGCCTTGCAGGAACTCGACGGTGCGCACACAGTGCAGCTCGTCGGGCAGACATCTGTCATCGAGGCGGAGGTCGGGAGATTGCTTTCGGGCGAGCTCTCCGGCGCCGCCTCCTCGCGCGACCGGCTGGTCATCATCGAGGCGCCCGAGATCATCGAGATGTCGGAGAAGCCGACAGCCGGTCTCCGCAAAAAGCCCAACAGCTCGATGGTCGTCGGGCTCAAGCTGCAGGTCGAAGGGAAGTCCGACGCATTCGTCTCCGCCGGCAACACCGGCGCGCAGATGGCGTCGTCGGCGATGCTGCTCAAGCTCCATCCCGGCCTTACGCGTCCGGCGATCGCCACTGTATTCCCGACAGCGCGCAACCCCGTCATAGTTCTCGATTCGGGCGCCAACGTAGACTGTTCCCCCGGAGAACTCCTCCAGTTTGCGTGGCTCGGCGCGGTTTACGCAGAGTGCATATTCGGTCGCGACAATCCGTCGATCGGCCTTCTCTCCATTGGTGAAGAGCCGGAAAAGGGGAATGCAGTCGTGAAAGACGCGCACGTGCTCTTCCGGAAAGCCGGGTTCAACTTTCACGGAAACCTCGAAGGCCGTGATCTGCCCGCCGGGGCGAGTGATCGCGGCTCCTTCGACGTCGTCATCTGCGACGGCTTCGTCGGAAATGTCGTCCTGAAATTCTACGAGGCCGTGGCACCCATGATCGTCAAGCTCCTGAGCGATCACCCGGGTATCGATGCCAAGGACGTGAAATCGGCGCTCAGCCGATTCGATTCCACCGCCTACGGTGGCGCCCCACTCCTCGGAGTAAAAGGCGTCAGCATTATTTGTCATGGGAACTCGCCGCCGCGCGCCATCAAGAACGCGATCACGGTAGCGGTCCGAGCAGTGGAGACCCACATGAGCGATCAGATCGGCGAGAAGCTCGAGGCAGCCGCGCACGCCGTTAGCGCGATTGCGGAGTCGGCATGAAGCGTCCAGTTGCCCAGGTCGTCGGGACGGGGCGCGGAGTACCCGCCCACGTGATGACCAATCACGACTTTGCGGCGATCGGCATCGAGACGTCGCACGACTGGATCTTCGATCGAAGCGGAATCGTCGAGCGGCATATTGCGAAGAACGGCGAGACCACCTGCTCCATGTCTTCCGAGGCCAGTCGGAAGGCGATGGAAGCAGCGGGAGTTCATCCCGGCGAGATCGATGTGATCGTCTTGGCCACGGCGACGCCAGACCGTCTCCTTCCCGCCACCGCCGTCGACATTCAGGCGGAGCTCGGCGCGACGCGCGCGGCGGCCTTCGACATCAGCGCCGCCTGCTCCGGCTGGCTGTACGGCATGACCGTCGCCGAGGGCCTCATCATGTCCGGCACGGCGGAGACTGCTCTCGTGATCGGCGCGGAGAAGATGAGCGCCATCGTGGACTGGAAGGACCGTTCCACATGCGTCTTGTTTGGCGATGGGGCTGGCGCGGTCGTTCTCAAGCGCAGCAAGCACGGGAAGGGAATTCTCTCGGCGTACATGCGGAGCGATGGCAAGCTGGCGGACCTTCTCTATCGGCCCGAGGGCGGCGCGACGACGCCCATGTCCGCGGAGGTTCTCGAGAAGCGCTCCCACCTGGTCAGGATGGCGGGCCGCGAGGTCTTCAAGCACGCTGTGCGTTCGATGTCCGACGCCGCCGACCGGGCGCTCGACGGCGCGCGCCTCACGGGATCCGACATTGATCTCCTGATTCCGCACCAGGCGAACGTCCGAATCATCGAGGCCACTGCCAAGCATTCGGGCATCCCCATGGAAAAGGTCTTCGTGAACGTCGATCGCTACGGCAACACTTCTTCGGAATCGATTCCTATCGCGCTCAACGAGGCGATAGAATCGGGTAGGGTAAAAGACGGCTCGACGGTGATGATGGTCGCATTCGGCGCCGGATTCACCTGGGCGTCGATGGTCATCCGCTTCTAGGCGGTGGATATCGTGCTGCTCTTTCCCGGGCAGGGCTCGCAAAAGCCGGGAATGGGAAAGGAGCTGGCTGAAGCATTCCCGGTCGCGCGCGGCGTTTTTGGCGAAGTCGATGCCGCACTCGGCACGGACTTGAGCCGCCTCTGCTTCGAGGGACCGGCCGAGGAGCTGACGTTGACGAGAAACGCGCAGCCCGCGCTCTTCGCGCACAGCGCCGCGGTCTGGGCTCTCACGAAAGATGCGGTGCGCAAGCACGTCCGCGCGGCCGCGGGACATTCGCTCGGAGAATTCACTGCATACTACGCCGCCGACTCAGTCAGCCTTCCGGGCGCCGCCCGCCTTGTGCGGAAACGAGGCGAGCTGATGTTCGATACCGGAATGTCGCGGCCCGGAACAATGGCGGCGATTCTTGGAACGACCACGACGCCGATTGAGCAGATCTGCGAGCGCGCGAGCGAGGAAGCTGGCCTCGTGGTGCCTGCCAACTTCAACACCGATGATCAGGTGGTGATCTCCGGCGAAGTTGCGGGCGTCGAGCGCGCGATGGAGATCGCCAGGGAGGCGGGCGCGAAGCGAGCGATCAAACTTCCGGTGAGTGGCGCTTTTCATTCGCCGCTCATGGAACCCGCGGTGGGCGGACTCACCGCCGCGATCGCGACGTCGGCCTTCACGGATCCCGTTTATCCGGTTTACTCGAACGTGACCGCTCAGCCGGCGACGACAGCGGTTGAAGCGAAGGACCTGCTGTTGCGGCAGCTCACGTCTCCCGTTCGTTGGTCAACCGAGATCAGAAACATCGCGGCCCGTTTTTCGGAGGCACTCTACGTTGAGATGGGACCCGGCAATGTCCTGAGCGGCCTGGTTGGGCGGCTCGTCAAAGGTGCTCGCACATTTTCCTGCGGAACTCCGGCGGAAGTCGAAAAGCTTCTCCAGATGGTCGCAGCATGAAGATCGATCTCACCGGAAAGAACGCGCTCGTAACCGGCAGCACCCGCGGAATCGGACGCGCCATCGCCGAAGCTCTGGCTGAATCCGGCGCGCGCGTCGCCGTTGTGGGTCGCGATCTCAAGCGCGCGGAAGAGGCTGCGTCTGCGATCGGGAATAACGCAAAGGGATTCGCAGCGGATGTCGGCGACACGGCGGCGGTGGCCAAGTTGGTCGACGACGTCGAGAAGGCGTTTGGCTCGATCGACATTCTCGTCAACAATGCCGGGATCACTCGCGACAACCTGGTGATGCGTCTCAAGGACGAGGATTGGGACGCCGTTCAGAACGCCAATCTGCGCGGCGCGTTCGCGGCGATTCGCGCCGCGTCGCGTGGGATGATGAAGAAGCGCGCGGGCAGGATCATCAACATTGCGAGCATCGTCGGCTTGATCGGCAACAAGGGGCAGTCGAACTACGCGGCGAGCAAGGCCGGCCTCATCGCGCTCACCAAGTCCGTCGCGAAGGAGCTGGGGTCTCGCAACATTCTGGTGAATGCTGTGGCGCCCGGCTTTATCGAGACGGAGATGACCTCGGCGATGACCAAGGAGGCCCGCGCGGCGTTGGGCCAACAGATTGCACTTGAACGTCTTGGCTCGGTCCAGGACGTCGCCGCCATGGTAGCTTTCCTCGCTTCGGACCTCGCCTCCTACATCACGGGGCAGGTGTTCGTCGTGGATGGCGGGATGGTGATGTAACCCGAGGCGCTGAAGCCGACTTCACCCGAGAGGTGGAAGAGCGATGTAACTTGGTATCAGATATTCGGTTAGATATATTTCAGGGTACCCCCCACAATCACGAGGAAACTCATCAAATGGCCGACAATTCGAACAAGGTCAAAGACATCATCGAGAAAGAGCTCGGTGTGGAGCGTGAGAAGTTGACCAACGAGGCGAGCTTCATCGAGGATCTTGGTGCCGACAGCCTGGACATCGTCGAGCTCGTGATGGAGTTCGAGAAGGAGTTCAACATCGACATCCCTGATGAGGACGCCGAGAAGCTGCGCACCGTCGGTGACGCGCTCGGCTATCTGAACCAGAAGGTCGGAGCGTAATGAAAAGACGAGTCGTCGTCACTGGCTTGGGGGCGATTACCCCCGTCGGTAATGATGTGGCGACGACCTGGCGGTCCCTCATCGAGGGGAAGTCGGGAACCGCGCCAATCACCAAGTTCGACGCATCGAAATTTCCCGTTCGAATCGCCGCCGAAGTGAAAGGCTTCAACCCGCTCGACTACATGGAGCGCAAGGAAGCGAGGCGCGCGGACCAGTACACCCAGTACGCGGTTGCTGCAGCGCGGCAGGCGATGACCAACGCGAATCTGGTCGAGCGGAATGGAATGGACCCCGATCGCATTGGGGTCATCATCGGAAGCGGCATCGGCGGCCTCAAGAGCTTCGAGGAACAACACGATGTCTATCGGGAACGCGGAGTAGGTAAAATCTCGCCCTTCTTCATCCCGATGTTCATCGCCGACATCGCCGCCGGCATCGTCTCGATGATGTTCAACGCCAAAGGCCCAAACTACGCCACGGTATCAGCTTGCGCGACCAGTGCTCACGCAATAGGTGATGCGTACCGGACGATCCAGTACGGCGACGCGGACATCATGATCACGGGCGGCGCCGAAGCCACAGTGACCCCGATGGCCATCGGCGGATTCGCCAACATGAAGGCACTCTCCGAGCGCAACGACAGCCCCGAGACTGCTTCACGTCCGTTCGACGCTACGCGCGACGGATTCGTCATGGGAGAGGGAGCCGGGATCCTCATCCTCGAAGAGCTCGAGCACGCACTCGCGCGAGGCGCGACGATCTACGCCGAGATCGTGGGATACGGCGCGACCGGCGATGCGTACCACCTCACCGCTCCGGCACCGGATGGCGAAGGTGCGCAGCGCGCCATGAAGCGAGCCCTCAAAGACGCCGGGCTGGAACCCAGGGACATTCAGTACATCAACGCCCATGGGACGTCGACTCCGGCCAACGACTTCAACGAGACACGCGCGATCAAGGCTGTGTTCGGCGAGCACGCGAAGGCCGTGAACGTCAGCTCGACCAAGTCCGCCACC
>JADGQU010000160.1 GCA_017881545.1 Gemmatimonadaceae bacterium | reverse complement strand
CGGACACAGGGGCCGGGATATCGGCGGCGCAGCTCCCGCACATTTTCGACAAGTTTTACCAGGCCGACAACCAGGCGCAGGCGGCGAGCGAGGGCACGGGTCTGGGCCTGGCGATTGCGAAAGAGATCGTCGAAGCTCATGGCGGCAAGACGGCAGTCGCAAGCCAGGTCGGCGAGGGAACCACCTTTGTGGTTACACTGCCGATCGAGCCGCCGGGCGCGAAGCGCCGGAGCGAAACACCACCGGAGTCTTCACCACAGGTTGAGGATGCGGGATGAAGAGAGCGCTTCAAATGTTGATTGCATCGCTGCTTCTGTCGGCTTGCGCACATGTGCAATCGATCGAAACGCCCGTGCAAAGCGATTGGGCCCAGGCTCTCTCCGCGGCGCGTCACGATGTCGCGGCTGGCAACTATGTCCATGCGGACAGCATTCTCGCCGCGTTCGCGCGCACCCACCCCGGAACGTCCGAGGGCCGGGATAGCGGGTTCTGGAGGGGGATGTACCTCATCGATCCGGAAAATCAGCGCGGATCTCTGGCCGATGGAATAGGCGCGCTCGACGCGTATCTTGCCGCTGACTCCGCGGGGTTGTACCACGACCAGGCCGTGGTCCTCCGCCGGACCGCGGTGGCAGCGGAGATGGCTTCGATCCACGCGAGAGGCCTTGTCGGCGACTCGTCACAAGCGTCTGTGGCGAAAGACACGCTTGTCGTCTCCAACAAGTCGAAGGACGACCAGATCGCGGCGCTGAAGGATCAGTTGGCCAAGAGCAAGGACGACCTCGCCAAAGCGAACGCCGAGCTCGATCGGATCAAGAAGCGGCTTGCAAATCCCAGGAATTGAGCAGTCCCTGGCTTCGGATTAGCTAATAACTACGCTGCCGCCTGCGGCAGCGTAGTTAAGTCATCCGCAAGAGCGCGCTGCAGCGTCACCCGACCCGGAACAACTCCAGCGCTCGTGAGTAACGGGCACTCAAAACTTTTCGAATCCCCGCGTTCTCTATGGTGGTGAGTCCGGGATCACGCTCCAGGAGCATCTCGGCGGCGGCCCGCGCTTCAATGTTGAGCGCTTCGTCACGCACAGGATCGGCGATGCGGAATGTCGCGTCCCCGCTCTGCTGCTCGCCGAACAGATTGCCCATGCCGCGCAACTGGAGGTCAGCGCGCGCGATCTCGAAGCCGTCGTCAGTGTCGACGAAAATCTTGAGGCGCTCCGCCGCTTCCCCTCCGAAACCGCCCAGCAGTATGCAGTAGGAGGCCTCGGCGCCGCGGCCGACGCGACCTCGCAGCTGGTGGAGCTGCGACAGTCCAAATCGTTCGGGGTGCTCCACCAGCATCACGGTGGCGTTCGGCACATCGATTCCCACTTCGATCACGGTCGTGGACACCAGCACGTCGATTTTCCCATCGCGGAAGGCGCGCATGATGGTCTCGCGCTCGTTTGCCGGAACGCGTCCATGAATCAGGCCGACGACTCTGCCGGCGAAGGGACCCGCCGACAACTGCTCGTACATCGTCGTCGCCGCCTTGAGGTCGGTCTTCTCGGATTCCTCGATCACGGGATAAACCACGTATGCCTGCCGGCCTTTCTCCGTTTCGCGCGCCACGAAGTCGAGCACGCGCTCGCGCGCTGATTCCGGACGCATCACGGTCGTGACAGGCTGTCGCCCCGCCGGACGTTCGTCGAGCGTACTCACGTCGAGATCGCCGTACATCGTCAGCGCGAGCGACCGCGGGATCGGGGTCGCGCTCATGAGAAGCACGTCGGGCGATTTGCCCTTGGCCGAGATCGCGGCGCGCTGCTCGACTCCGAAGCGGTGCTGCTCGTCGATGGTGACGAAGCCGAGGCGCCCGAATACTGCCGCGTCCTGCACCAGCGCGTGCGTTCCCACGGCCAGCACCGGCTCCGTGCCCGCGAGCTTTGCTGCCGCCGCTTTTCTGTCGCGCGAGCTGAGACTTCCAGTCACGAGGACGGGCTCGATTCCCAGCGGCTCCAGCATCGTCGTGAACGTTCGGAAATGCTGTTCCGCGAGCAGCTCAGTGGGCGCCATGACGGCGGCCTGATATCCGTTCTCCATCGCGAGCAGCGCAGCGAACAGCGCGACGATGGTCTTCCCGCTCCCGACATCGCCCTGGAGGAGTCGATGCATCTTTCGGTCGCTAGCCATGTCGGCGACGATTTCGCGCACGGCGACTGTCTGCGCGTTGGTGAGCGTAAAAGGCAGTGCCTTCTTGAGAGCGCTCGTGAGCTGACGCTTGTTTTGAAACGCCGTTCCACTTCGCTTCTCTCTTTTGAGCGCGTTGGCGCGCCGGTGAAGGATGTGGACGAAGAGCAGCTCCTCGAACGCGAGCCGCGCTCTGCCGCGCGTTCCTTCGGCGATCGTCCCCGGGCGGTGGACCATCTGTAGCGCTTCGCGGATGCTCGGGAGACCAGCGGCGCGAAGCATGTCCTCGGGCAGATACTCATTGACCAGCGGCAGCAGTGTATCGAGGTGCTGATCGATGATTCCCCGAATCACCTTGAACGTGAGGCCTTCGGTAGCCGGATATACCGCGAGCACTCTCCCCGCTTTTATGTCATCATCGTCCTTCCCGAGCTGGATGTACTCGCGCGGCTGGAGCTGGCGGCCGTGATAGAAGCGGACTGATCCGGTCAGCAGCATGATGTCGCCCTTCTCGATGCTGCGGTCGAGGAAGGGCTGTCCGGGCCACGACGCCTCGATCATGCCGCTGTCGTCCTTGAGCACCGCCTGAAAGATTCTGAGGCCGCGGCGCGTGGGTATGATCCCCTTGGAGATCACCTTCCCGATGATCGTTCCGTCCATTCCCGTCTCGAGCGAGGCAATGGGGGTGATCGTGCTCGCGTCTTCGTAGCGGTGGGGGATGTGAAAGAGGAGATCGCGCGCGGTGACGATTCCGAGTTTTCTCAGGGATTCCGCGCGCATGGGCCCGACGCCCTTCAGGTAATTGACGGGCATGTCGAGGTAGACTTTCCCGCTGCGAGTTTCCGTAGCGGTCGCCATCTACGGTGCGCCGGGCAGGCGAACGAGCCCGGTGAGGCCAGGAACGCCGCCATGCTCAGGCGGGAGCGGCTCGCCGGTCATCTAACCCTCGAGAACGTCGTGCGCGAAGGCCTTGGGATCGAAAGCCTCGAGATCGGTCGCTTTCTCGCCAGTCCCGATGAACTTGACTGGTACGTCCAGCGCGTCGTGCACCGCGAGAACTATCCCGCCTCTGGCCGTCCCATCAACCTTGGTGACGACGAGCCCGGTGATGGGAATCGCCTCGGCGAACGTCCTGGCCTGGGCGACGGCGTTCTGTCCGATCGTGCCGTCGAGCACGAGCAGCGTCTCGTGCGGCGCGCCGGGAAGCCGTTTGCCGATCACTCGATCGATCTTCTTCATCTCCTCCATCAACGATCCACTCGTGTGCAGGCGGCCGGCGGTATCTACGATCACGACATCCTTGCCTCGACTGACGCCGGCGTCGACCGCGTCGAAGGCCACCGCTGCGGGGTCAGAGCCCGCCTTCCCGCCGACGAAATCGGCTCCGGTGCGCTGGGACCACTCGCGCAGCTGGTCGATGGCTCCAGCTCGAAAGGTGTCCGCTGCGCCAACGAGCACCGACATCTTATTCGCCTTCAGGAAGTCGGAGAACTTCCCGATGAATGTCGTCTTTCCCGCGCCGTTCACTCCCACAACCAGTACGACCGTGGGCCCCGATTCGGCGCGAACGAATCGCGGATCACTGTTTCCGGAGCGAAGGGAGCTCTCGATCGCCTTCTCGAGAGCGTGGAGGAATTGCTCCTGCGTCTTGATCAATCCGCGGCGTGCCTGCCCCTCGATTTCAGCGACGAGCCGCATGGTGGTGGGAACGCCGAAGTCGGCCTCGAGGAGGATCTGCTCCAGATTCTCCAGCGAGCCCTGGATGGCCCCGCCCCGCGCGATTGCGGTGACGTCCGTGAGTGCGACGTCCTTTATTTTGGTCCACAGCGAGCGGGAGGGTACATCCCCGGCGCGCCGGATTAGCCTGCTGGTCATTTGGTCGTGATCAGATTGAGGGCAAAAAAAACCCGGACTTTTGAGGTCCGGGTTGAAGATAAGCCCTGCGAGCGTCTGGCGGCGTTACTCGGTCACGCTCGCCAAATGCGTCTGGTTCAGGCTTGCCAGCGTCTGATTTCTCATCTTCTGGAAGAGAACGCGCTCGCCGGCTGGGATCGGCTCGCCACCCCTACTCTGAAGCGCCAGCTTGGGGTCGTGCGCGACGCCGTCGACGCGAATCTCGAAGTGGAGGTGTGGTCCAGTCGCCCAGCCGGTCATGCCGACGAAGCCAATGGTGGACCCCATGGCGACTCTGGCTCCCGGGCGCATGCCCGTCGCGAAGTTACGCATGTGGCCGTAGCGACTCACCATGCCGTTGCGATGCCGGATGTCGATCATGTTGCCGTATCCGCCCTTCACTCCAGCGAAGATCACGACGCCATCGCCAATCGCCCGAACGGGGGTTCCTTGCGCGGCCGCGTAGTCGGTGCCGGTGTGATTCCGCCACTCACCGAAGATCGGGTGCTTGCGGGCGCCGAAGATGCTGCTGATTCGACGGAACGCCACTGGCGCGCGAAGGAAAGCGGCCCGAAGCGACATACCGCTCGCGTCGTAGTACTGTCCGGTGCTCGATCCCGGCGTGTCGAAGTGAATGGCTTCGAGGGGGTTTTTCCCGTTCGCGAGCGCGAGCTGCGCGCCGAGAACCTTGTTCACGATGATCGCGCCGTTGGGCTTCTGAAGGCGCTCGATCAGCAGGTGGAACCTGTCGCCCTGTCTCAGGTCGCGGCTCATGTCGACTTTGTACTCGAAAATGTCGGCGAGTGACCAGGCGAGCTGATGGCGGGCAGAAGGCGGGAGAACGCCTACGCCGCTCTCGTTGAGTGCGTTATAGAGGCTGGAGTTGATGACACCCGAGATCTGGAGGGTGTCGACAAGCTCGGTGTTGGAGGCTTCAATGACGACAGGCTTGAAAAGGAAGTCGGTTGGCTCGAACCCAGGGCGCGAGACGACGACTGGTGCCAGTGGGAAGATCTGCTTGGGCTCGAGGGCCGGTGTAAGCCAGACTGCGACCATACCCATGATCGCCACAACCGCATAACTCGCTGGTCTTACGCTGACTCTTTTCAATCCATTTGCCTTCGAATAAATGTCGGAATTTCCATGTCACTCAGGTCCTGCTCAGGAGACGATTTATCCCTCTCTGGAGTCACGGCTGGAGTGCTATTCGAAGGCGTCGGAATATTCCGTCTCGGCATCTCGTTCAGGGTGTTCCTTGTCACCCCAATTCCGCGTGGCGGACGCAGCGGAATGACCGGTGATCCTCTCACGATCGGCGACTGGGTCGAGATCATGTTCGGCACCTGAACCGATGTCGATTGTGGGCGGTCGAAGCCGGTCGCGATGACCGTTACGCGAATCTCACCCTGCATTGCCGGCTCGTGCACGGCGCCGAAGATGATTTCGGCGTCCTCACCCACGGCATCGTGGATGATTTCGTTGATCTGATGCACCTCGCCGAGGGTCAGGTCGGCGCCGCCGGTGATATTGACGAGGACTCCTGTCGCTCCCGAGACCGACACGTTGTCGAGGAGGGGGCTGGCGATCGCCTGCTGGGCGGCTTCGATGGCGCGATTCTCACCGCGGCCGATGCCGGTGCCCATGAGGGCGGACCCGCCTTCCTGCATAACGGTGCGGACGTCGGCGAAATCGACGTTCACGAGCCCTGTAACGCTGATAAGTGAGCTAATCCCCTGAGTGGCGTGCAACAGCACTTCGTCGGCCTTCTTGAGGGCATCCTGGAACGGGATTCCTTTGCCGACTACGGCCAGGAGTCGCTCGTTCGGGACCACGATCATCGTGTCGACGTGCTTCCGCATCTCGGCGATGCCGAGCTCGGCCTGGCGCATGCGCTTGCGGCCTTCGAACAGGAATGGCTTGGTGACGATGCCGACTGTCAGGGCACCAGCTGCGCGAGCGAGCTCGCACAGGACGGGTGCGGCACCCGTTCCAGTCCCGCCACCCATGCCGCAGGTCACGAAGACGAGGTCGGCGTTGTGCATCGCACGCGCGACTTCCTC
>JADGQU010000159.1 GCA_017881545.1 Gemmatimonadaceae bacterium | reverse complement strand
AGGGTAGTTAGTAGCCGCACTCCAGGTGGAATCGTCCGGCCCTCCAGTAGCTAGATTTATCTTCTAACCTCCCCACTCCACGAACGAAATGGCCTCTTTTGACGTGATTTTCATAGGCGGCGGCCCGGCCGGCTACGTCGGCGCGATCCGCTCCGCCCAGCTTGGAATGTCCGTGGCCGTAGTCGAGCGCGACGGACTCGGCGGCACCTGCGTACTCTGGGGCTGCATTCCCGCCAAAGCGCTCCTCGAATCGGCGTCCCTCGCGACCAGGGTTTCGCACGCAAAGGATTTCGGCATAACCGTCGGCGATGTAAAGCTCGACTTCGGCGTTGCGATGAAGCGCTCGCGCGCCGTGAGCACGCAGAACTCGAAAGGCGTCGAATACCTCTTCAAGAAGAACAAGATCACCTGGATCAAGGGCAACGGACGCATCACCGGCAAGAATTCAGTAACGGTGACAGTCGACGGCAAGGAGGAGAAGCACGAAGCGAAGAAGGCAGTAGTCATCTCGACCGGCTCCAAGGTCAAGGGACTGCCGCAGATCGGGCTGGACCTCAACAAGTCGACGGTGATCTCCTCCGACGAAGCGCTGATTCTCGAGACCGCCCCGAAGACGATGGCGATCATCGGCGCGGGAGCTGTGGGCTGCGAGTTCGCCGACGTCTTTACCGCTTTCGGCACGCAGGTCACTCTCATCGAGGTGCTTCCCGGCATCCTCCCCCTCGAAGATGCGGACTGCGGCGCCGAACTGGCGAGAAGCTTCAAGAAGCGGAAGATCGATGTCCTCTCCGCCGCGAAGATCAGCGATGTGAAGGTTGGGAAGAGCTCGGTGACCATGAGCGTCGAAATCGCGGGCAAAAAGCAAAGCCTCGAGGTGGAGAAGGTTCTCGTCGCCGCCGGACGCGCTCCATGCATCGAGGACATTGGCATCAAGGAGCTCGGAGTTCAGCTCACCGACCGCGGCTTCATCAAGATCAACGAGCGGATGGAAACGTCCGCGAAAGGCATCTACGCCATCGGCGATGTCGCCGGCCCGCCGATGCTCGCCCACAAGGGTCAGCGCGAAGGAGTCGTCTTCGCCGAATTCCTCGCCGGCGAGAAGCACGTTCACCCGGTCAACTACGGCAACATCCCGAACGCGACCTACTGCCACCCCGAAGTCGCATCAATCGGCATGACCGAAGCACAAGTGAAAGAAAAGAAGATCGACTACAAGGTCGGCAAGTTTCCTTTCTCCGCGAGCGGACGCGCCCGCACCTCAGGTGAGACGGAAGGCTTCGTCAAGATCATCCGCGACGCCAAGTACGGCGAGATCCTCGGCGCGCACATCATCGGCGCGCATGCCACCGAGCTGATCCACGAGCTCGCAGTCGCGCGTGAGAACGAATTCACCGTAGAAGAGGTCGATCTGGCCATCCACGCCCACCCCACCCTTTCCGAAGCTATCGCTCAGGCCGCTCTCGACTCGCTCGGCAAGGTTCTGGACGCGTGATTTAGGTGACGCACAGTGGCTGATCGCGAGTTATGGACGGTCCCACTGGGCCAATTGGGCTATGTGGAAGTGCTCGAGCTGCAGCGTAGCCTCGCCCGCGAAAGAATCTCCGGAGCAATCCCGCAGGACCTCCTTCTTCTCGTCGACCACCCACCGGTAGTCACACTCGGCCGGTCATCGAAGCAGAAGCATCTCGTCGCATCTCCTGAATTTCTCCAGAGCAAAGGAGTGGAGCTGTTCGAGGTCGAGCGCGGTGGGGACGTCACCTTCCACGGACCGGGACAGCTCGTGGGGTACCCGATCATCGATCTCAAACGACATCGGCAGGACCTGCATTGGTACCTGAGAAAGATCGAGGAAGCGCTCATCAACTCGCTCGCCGACTATGGGGTTCCGGGCGAGCGCAACACCGCCTACACCGGAGTGTGGACGCACGGGAAGAAGATCGCCTCGATCGGAGTTCACGCCCGTGACTGGGTCACCTGGCACGGCTTCGCCCTCAACGTCACGACCGACCTCTCCTATTTCGATCTCATTGTTCCCTGCGGGATCGACGGCGTCGTGATGACGTCGATCGCGCGCGAGCTGGGCTCGGAAGACATATCCATGCAGGACGCGCAGGATCGCGTCACCGCCAGATTCGCGGCAGCTTTCGACCTGACGGCCGTAATTACCTCCCGCTCCACACTGCTCGAAAACGTCGCGTGACCGAGACGTTAAAGGTCTATCCTCCTCGGGCGCGCGCGGAATCGACTGGTACTCTGCGCGATTTCTCGGCGGAGCTGAATCCGCAGCAAGCCGCCGCCGCGACGCACGGCGAAGGCCCTCTGCTCATCATCGCCGGGGCCGGGACCGGGAAGACGCGCACTCTCGTCTATCGCGTTGCGCATCTGATCGAGCGTGGAGTGCCGGCCGAGCGGATACTCCTGTTGACGTTCACGCGCAGAGCGGCGCAGGAGATGTTGTCGCGAGCCGAGCGACTGGTCGGAAGCAACTCCAAACGTGTGGCGGGAGGAACTTTTCACGCCACGGCGCACAAGCTCCTGCGCCGCTACGGACAGGCCGCCGGACTGGCGAAAGACTTTACGATCATGGATCAGGGCGATTCCGCTGATCTGATGCAGCTGTCACGCGCGCACCTCGGATACGCCACCAAATCCAAGCGCTTTCCCAAGAAGGAGACGCTCCAGTACGTGTACTCCCGGCACATCAACACCGGCATTCCCATCGACGACGTAGTTCGTGACGATTACCCGCAGTTCACGGACTACCTCGAGGACTTCGGCAAGATTTACGCGGACTACACGCGCCGGAAGCAGGAGCGAAACCTCGTCGACTACGACGACCTCCTTCTTTTTTGGGCGCTCCTGCTCGAGGCGTCTCCTGAGCTCGGGAAGAAGATCTCCGGGCTCTACGATCATATCCTTGTCGACGAGTACCAGGATACCAATGTGCTCCAGGCGCGGATCCTTCGCGGCATGTGCAAGGCGCACAGCAACATTACGGTGGTGGGTGACGACGCGCAGAGTATTTATTCGTTCCGTGGCGCTCACTTCAGGAACATCCTCGACTTCCCGAAACAGTTTGCCGGCGCGACGATCGTCGCGCTGGAACAGAACTACCGCTCGACGCAGCCGATCCTGAGCGTCACCAACACGCTCATCTCACGCGCGGCCGAGAGGTTCACCAAGAATCTCTGGACCGAGCGAACCGGCGGCGAACAGCCATGGTTGGTCGCCGCGCGGGACGAGCAACAGCAGACGCAGTTCGTCGTCGACCGCATCCTGGAGCTGCACGAAGAGGGGACGCCGCTCGCCGAGATCGCCGTGCTCTTTCGCGCGGGCTACATGTCGGCGGACTTGGAGATCGAGCTCACCAACCGCAAGATTCCGTTCGAGAAATGGGGCGGGCTCAAGTTCCTCGAGGCGGCGCACGTGAAGGATGTGCTCGCGTTCCTGCGCATTCTCGAGAATCCTCGCGACGAGGTGAGCTGGTACAGGCTGCTGCTCCTGCTCCCCGGAATCGGAGATGCGACCGCGCGCGCCGCGATTGACGCAATGGCTTCGGCGGCGTGGGAGTCGGCCGCCTTTGGCCGCTACAATCCGCCGCCCAGGGCGAGAGGCGCGCACGCCGCGCTCGTCGGCTTGCTCGACGGACTCCGGGACGGACCGATTCAGGACGAGGCACGGGTCGCCGCCGACATTGCGCGTGTCCGGTTGCTGTACGACAACATTCTCCGCGAGCGTTACGATAAGGTCGAGCCACGCCTCGCCGATCTCGACCAGCTCCAGATCATCGCCGCCGGCTATCCCGATCGCGCCACGTTTCTCTCGGCGCTCGCGCTCGAGCCGCCGCAGGCTACCCAGGACCTCGCCACCGGGACTCGCGAGGAGAACGACTGCCTGATTCTCAGCACCGCTCACTCCGCCAAGGGAAAGGAGTGGGACGCCGTGTTCGTGATCTGGGCAGTGGATGGCTGGTTCCCGTCGGCGCGCTGTCTCAACGACGACGAGGAAACGGAAGAAGAGCGCCGCCTCATGTACGTCGCGCTCACCCGCGCCCGCAATCACCTGAGCGTGTCCTACCCGCTCAACGCCTACTCGTCACGGCGGGGCGCCGACTACTCGCTCGACCAGCTGTGCCGCTTCATCGATCGCGGAGTTCGAGACAACATGCAGCGCATAGCACTCGGAACTGACGCGTCGAGCGCGCCAGTCGAAGATGAAAAGGGGCCTCTCCTCGATCTCCGAGCGTTGCTACGCTCGCGGTTCAACAGCTGAGCAACCCTAGTGGTTTCGTCTTGACAGTCCGTTTGCCCCGCGCCATTGTTTGAGCAGTCCCGTCGGAGTGGCGTATGCGCACATGCACAATGTTGGTTCTGGCCCCGCTGGTCCTCGCCGCGAACGCTTGCGCGTCCATCCACCCGCTGAATTCAGCGGAGGTTCCGGTAAACGGAAAGGTGATCACGGAGCAAATGATCGCCGCAACCAATGCCGCCACCGCGTGGGATGTAGTCGAGCAAAGCGGCTATTTTCGGATGGTGAGCGATCCCGCGACTGGACGTGCTGGCGTGCATTCGCATCGCGGTCGAACGAGCATGCTCATTAACAGCAGCGATGTCCCGCGACTGATTATTGACGGCGCGCGGGTCAGCGACCTGGGAAGACTCCGCGAAATTCCGGCCGGGTCAATCGCCTGGATCGAGCTCCTGGGCGGAATCGCCGGAGCATCCGAGGAGGGCACCAATTCCAACGCTGGTGTTATTCGGATTGTGAGCAAGTCCGGTATATAGACCTTCCCTTCCGTCGGATGGGCAAAAAAAGGGGATGGGCATTTAGCCCATCCCCTTTTCTTTTCAGCCATTCCGTTACGCCTTGCGGTCGATGCACCCCGTAAAACTCGGGTTGTTCTTTTCCTGGTTCGGCAGGATAAGGTTGACATCCGTTCCGTAATTTCCGGAAGCCGAGCCCGCATGGAAAAAGGTTCCGGTTGGGAACACGGTCTCCGAATCACGGGTGTACTGCCGAATGAGGCGACGCATGTCACCCAACCTGTGGGCGGTGAGCCAAAGTGAGTAGGCTCTCTCCTTGAACAAAAGGTTCTGCTGAGCGACAGCTGTTGCAGGAAGTGCCGACAGCGTCACACCCTGCGCCGTTTGCTCGGCGTTGATCGCGGTCAGAAACCCCGCAGTATTACTCGCAAAAAGCGCGGCTTCTGCCTCGATGAGGCGCGCTTCGAGACCAGTGGCTAGCGGTATCGAAGCGTCCCGAACAGCATACTTCCCCTGCGGCGCCCATGTATTCGCCGGTGCGTTCGCAAGCCACAATGGACTAACGCCGTCAAACCCTGTTGTCGCCGCTGTCACGGCGCCCGCGGTACGCGACTGGCGCACTCGCGCATCGTTGTCGGTGCGATACGGCAATCCATTGATGCCTTCGACGTCGGTAGGAGCAAAGCGTTTGTTGTTCTGGTTCCAGAAGAACACGCCGTTGTTTTCGCGGCTCGTGTTGATCGAGTAGCGAGCCAGGTAGACAAAGTTTGTCGGCACGGCGGCCACGGTTGTCGCCGCGCCCGCGTAGTCACCCTTGTTCACAAGGGCCCGCGCCCGGCCGACCCGGGCAAGGTTGAGCTGCGCGGCGCCGGTCGCGCCGGCGGCGGTCGCGACCGTTATCGCTGAATCGAATTTCGATATCGCGTCGTCCCAGAGCTGCGCTGTAGTTTGCGGATCGCCGTATGTAATCGTTCCATCGTCGTTCAGCTGGCTGATGGGCGAGCCGGAGCAATAGTCCTCGCCCATTAGGTCGATGGCGAACCCGGCGAGGCTCATCGTTTCCGAGCGCCTGGGGTCGTTCAGGTTTGTGGCGCCTATTTTAGTGCTGGCGAAGTCAGCCGAGGCTCTCGCCTTCTGCGTGGCGCGATAGACGGCCACGATATTGGAATTATCCGGCGTGGTGTTGCGTTGGTCGATTTCGATGCGCGTCGGGAATGTCTCGATGTTGAGGTATTCATCCGACAGCAGCGCCGAATAACCGAGTTCGCCTTCAGTTGTCGTGTTTCCGCCGAAGGCGAGTGCGAAATCCCCGACAGCCCCGGCGTACACTACCCCGGCGGCTGCGGGGCCATCGAGGCTTGAGGGCTTGGCAACAT
>JADGQU010000158.1 GCA_017881545.1 Gemmatimonadaceae bacterium | reverse complement strand
CCTGATCCCTCTCTGGCTCGCGCTCATCACGGCCGCGACCGCGTCGGCGCAGGACGCACCACGCTACACGGCGGCGGACGTGCGTTTCATGCAGGGGATGATCGGGCACCACGCGCAGGCGCTGGCAATGACCGCGCTCATTCGCGATCGAACCACCCGGCAGAACATCCGGCTGCTCGGGCAGCGAATCGAAGTCTCACAGAAAGACGAGATCGCGATGATGCGGACCTGGCTGACGGACCGGCATCAGGCGCTTCCCGCCGGCGACCCACAGCGCGATCATCACGCTCAAGCCGGCAACTCGATGAACATGCCTGGGATGGCGATTTCGGACACACTCATGCCGGGAATGCTCACCGCCGATCAGCTCGCGGAGCTGGCGAAGGCGAGCGGCGACGAGTTCGACAAGCTCTTTCTCAGGGACATGATCCGCCATCACGAGGGAGCGCTGGTGATGGTCGCAAGCCTGCTCGGCACCACTGGTTCGGCGCAGGAGGCTGAGGTTTTTCGTTTCGCGTCCGAGGTGGATTCCGACCAGCGCGCCGAGATTGCCCGTATGAACGCCCTGCTCGATACGTTGGGCTCCACTGGCGGAACGACCCGCCGTTGAGCAACTCCAGTCTGAAGAACGAAACCCCCACCCAGTGAGAACGTAAATGACACCGAGATCGACCGTCCTGCCTTCCGCTCGAAGGAGCATCCTTCACCTCCGGCATCTGCTCGTCCTCGCCGGAACATTCCTCGCGGCGGCGACCGCCGGAGCGCAAGGCGATAGCGTCGCCATCAACCACGGTGACCCGCGCATAGGACTTCGTTCCGGCTACACCGATGCCGGCGAAGCCGCTCGCAACCTTGAGCTGGTTGGCCACGCCCAACGGTTGCAAAACTTCGGGAACCCCCAGAATCTGGGCGACTTCGCGTTCCTGAACGGCGACCTCGCGTTCAAGGGGAATCTGGCGTTCCAGGGTGGATTCAACGGCTTCCAGGTCTGGGACATCTCCAACCCGAAGAGCCCGACGCTCCGCACATCGTTCGTGTGCCCCGGTGGCCAGGGCGATCCCTCCATCTACAAGAATCTCCTGTTCTTTTCGGTGGAAGAGACGCGTGGGCGTGTGGACTGCGGCACTCAGGGAGTGACCGACACCGTCAGCGCGGAGCGTTTTCGCGGCGTCCGCCTCTTCGACATCAGCGACCTCGACCACCCGAAGCAGGTGGCAGCGGTTCAGACTTGCCGTGGCTCGCACACCCACACGCTTGTGATCGATCCGAACGACAAGGAGAACGTCTACATCTACGTGTCGGGTACGAGCGTGGTTCGATCGGGTTCCGAGCTGGCCGGATGCGCGCGCGGCGTGTCGCTCTCAGATAGTACGACGTCGCTGTTCCGGATCGACATCATCAAGGTGCCGGTAGCTGCTCCGCAAAACGCGCGGGTGGTCAACTCGCCGCGCATCTTTGCGGACTCCTCCGGCGCAATCGCCGGGCTGTGGAACGGTGGTGCGCACGGGATCGGAACGCAGACCACCGCGCAGACGAACATGTGCCACGACATCACGGTCTATTCGGCGATCGGCCTGGCGGCGGGTGCGTGCTCGGGGAACGGCATCCTGCTCGACATCAAGGATCCGGTACATCCGAAACGAGTCGCCGCTGTGATCGATCCGGGCTTCGCGTACTGGCATTCCGCGACCTTCAACAATGACGGGACGAAGGTGCTGTTCACCGACGAATGGGGCGGCGGAATGGCGCCCCGGTGCCGCGCAACCGACAAGCTGACGTGGGGCGCTGACGCGATTTTCTATCGCGCCGGCGACAGGTTGACCCCGGCCGGCCACTACAAGCTGCCGGTCGCACAGACCGACCAGGAGAATTGCGTCGCCCACAACGGCTCACTCATCCCCGTCCCGGGCCGCGACATTATGGCTCAGGCCTGGTACCAGGGCGGCATCTCAGTATTCGATTTCACGAATCCCGCGCACGTGAAGGAGATCGCGTTCTTCGACCGGGGACCGATGGATTCGACCAAGCTGCTGCTGGGTGGCGACTGGGGGACGTACTGGTACAACGGCTACATCTACGCCTCGGAGATCGATCGCGGGCTCGACATTCTCGACCTCAAGCCGAGCGACCTGTTGTCGCAGAACGAAATCGACGCGGCGAAGCTGGTGCGCTTCGATGTGTTCAATCCGCAGAATCAGCCGAAGCTGGTCTGGCCGGCGCGCTACGTCGTGGCGCGCGCGTATCTCGATCAGCTCGTTCGTGACAACGGAATTCCGCGAGATCGGTCCACCACTATAGCGCGGGACCTTGATCGCGCGGAGAAGCTCAAGGGCGCGAGCGAGAAGTCCGCATTGACGCAGTTGGCGGGCCGGTTGGATCGTGACGCCCGCACGTCTTCGGATCCGACGCGCGTACAGTCGCTAGCCGCAAGCGTGAGGGGCATCGCCAAGCGATAGAGCTGCAATGCAATCGAAAAGGCGCCGATGCTCTACAAGCATCGCCGCCTTTTCTTTTTCATGCACCAGTCGCGGCACCGGCACCGTCCATTCCACTCTGAGACGACGAACCTCAATCGGGGGGATTGCAGCCAAGGATCTTGAGCGCCAAACACGCCGCGCCAAACCCGTTGTCGATATTCACAACCGCAACACCGGGGCTGCAGCTGGCGAGCATCGTGTTGAGCGCGACCATTCCGCCCTGAGCGACGCCGGTTCCGACAGAAGTGGGAACTCCGATTACGGGCGCGCGAAGTAGTCCGGCGATGACTGCCGGCAGCGCCCCATCCATTCCCGCCACGACGATGCAAACGCGAGCAGCGGCAAGCTCCGGCAAAATGGATTGAAGACGATGGATTCCCGCGACGCCAACATCGAAGTGGGTCGACGTCGGTATACCCATCGCATCGAGAGTGACCGCCGCTTCCAGAGCGACCGGGATGTCGGCGGTGCCGGCGGTGACGACGGGCACGGCCGGCATGTCCCTCTTCGCGCGCGGGTTGCGGACCGCCATGCGCGCGTCGGGGTGGATGGTAGCGAGATCGCTGAGGACCTCCATCTGCTCTTCGCTGAGCCTGGACGCCATGCGAAGCTCCGTGGTGTTCTCGAAGATCTGGCGCAGATGCGCGCTCTTCTTCCCCGGACCGTACACAACTTCGGGAACCCCCGTACGCGACTCACGATCGTGGTCCCACCGAACCTGCGTCACGACGCCACCATTGGAAGCGAGAGACTTCCACTCTGGAGCCCGCCCAGATCGAGCGCGACGAACTTGAATCCGGCTTTTCTGCACGCGCGTCGCAGCTCTTCGCGGAACGGACTCGTAACGACGCGCTCGAACATCTCTGGCGGGATCTCGAGTCTGACAACTGCGTCGTGCCAGCGTGCGCGAGCGGGCCAAACATCATGCAGGCGCAGAAATTCTTCCACTGCCTCGATCTGCGCGAGCTTCTCCGGAGTCACTTCGATTCCCACCGGTACCCTGCTGGCGAGGCACGGAGCCGCCGGCTTCTCGGCGTTCGACAGCTTCCATTGCCGCGCGAGCGCGCGCACGTCCGATTTATTGAAGCCGGCGTCCACGAGCGGTGCGACAACTCCCCGCTCCATCGCCGCCTGAAGCCCGGGCCGGTGTTCGCCCAGGTCATCAACGTGCGTTCCCACGAAAATTACTTCTTCGGAGCTTCTCGTCGCCGCGAGCGCCTGAACCGTGTCGTACAGTGCGCTCTTGCAGAAGTAACAGCGATCGCCGGCGTTCGCCCGATATCCGGCGAGTTCCATCTCATTGGTCTCGACTTCCTCGACGCGCGCGCCAATCTCTCCGGCGATCCGATGCGCGTCGGCGCGCTCCGCGGCGGCGAGGGAAGGACTCACGCCGAGGAGGGCGATGGTCTCGATCCCAGCCCGCACCGATGCCGCGAGTACAACTGTCGAGTCGATACCGCCCGAGTAGCAGACGTAAGCAACGCGGTCGTGAGCGGCCGCTCGAATGGCCGCGGTGAGTCTCTCGTCGAGGTTCAACTTAGTTTCCTCGCTGCGCGGACGAACCGGAGTCGACGTCGTTGAGAGCATTCATGACTTCCGAACGTATCTCGGCCAGCGGTCGCGAAGTCTCTTCCGCGACGCGACGTAAATCGTCGAACTCCGGCTTCGCTCTCCGCGTGCCGTCGGGTAGGGTAGCGACCTTGACCCGAATGTCCCGTCCATCGAAGCGAACGAGACGCGATTCGCGCTCGAGCGCATTCCGCACCACGTCGAACGTCTTCACACCGAGCGTCGTGAACTGAAGGAAGATCTTCTCCTCGAGGCGGGCGAGATCCGAAGTCTGCACCAGTGCTTCGACGCGAGTCCCGAGTCTCCCTTTTTTCATGGTCGTGTGCAGCAGCACGACATCGAGCGCTCCCTCAGCGCGCAGCACCTCGGCCGCTCCGGCGAGCTCCTCCGGCGACATGTCGTCGATGTCCGCACTCAATACGTGCAGATGCTCCGTGTGTACGTGCTCATGATGATGATGATGGTGATCGTGCTGATCGACCGTAGCTTCGCCCAGAATGATGCGGAGGGCGTTGAGCTGTCCGTGGATGTCGCGCGTGCCCGCCCCGTAACCGCTGCTCAGCGGAACGTATTCCTGCGGAGGCGCGCCCTTCGAGAGAACGCGCAGCAGCGCCGCACCCGTCGGCGTCGTGAGCTCTCCCGATCCCGGCGGTCCGTGGCGGACGTTGAACCCCTCCAGCAATCGGATCGTAGCCGGCGCAGGCACGGGCAAAATTCCGTGCGCGGTTTTCACCGTGCCGTCCCCCAGCGCGACCTTGGTGTTATAGATGCGCTCGATGCCGAGCAGCTCGACGCCCCAGATCGAGCCGACGATGTCGAGAATCGCGTCAACCGACCCGACTTCGTGCAGATGGAGCTCGTCTGGCGCGACACCGTGAATCGCGCTCTCTATCGCTGCGATCGCCTCGAACGCGGCGTGGGCTGACCGCGCGACCTTTTCCGGAATCTTCACAGCATCGATCAGCCGATGGATTTCGGAGACCGCTCTCCCGTGCGGCTGCGGTGGTATCTCGAAGTCCACCTTGACGCAGTGAACCTGAGATCGCTGCACGTCGGCAATGCGGACTTCGACTCCCGACAAGCCGAGGGCGGACGGCAGCCGCTCGAGCCAGGCTTTGTCGAGTCCGACGTCGACGAGCGCGCCGAGGAACATGTCGCCGGCGATGCCGCTGGCCGGGTCAAGGATGGCAATCTTCATCTTGGTGAATGGAGGGAATGAGGCAGTCTTACAGATTTCGAAGGTAGACGAAGGATCAGATGCACTCAAGGCGAACGCGATCAACTGTCCGTCGCTTTTGACGTCAGGAGAAGTGGCGAGCCATTCCGGCCAAGGAAAAAGATCTAATCCCGAGTGGGCTTGTCTGGATTAAAATCCCGATTTTGGTACGGTTCAACGGGAATCCAGCCGTTAACTATTCGCGCGTGCGCGTCAACGGCGGATCGGCCTCGATAGTCCACTCGACGTCCGGCAGACCAAGCGTCAACAATCAGACGCGCTTCACCGCCTGAGGAAGTTTCCGCCTTTGTAGCCGGCTATTACCAGCGCAGCGTGAGCGTCTGCAGCTTGTGCTTCCGGATCACCTGCAGGTCGACCGCATGATCGGTCTCATCAGCGTTCCTGATCGCGCGAACGAGATCGATGGGGCCCGCGATATCGATGTCATCGGCCTTCACGATGACATCGCCGCCGCGCAGTCCGGCCGTCCTCGCCGCAGAGCCTTCGATGACGTTCGTCACGAACACGCCCTCGGGCTTCACTCCGAGCGCGTCGCAGAGATCGGGGTTGAGAGCGGTGAATTCGGCGCCGGCAAACGGATAGACACCGCCCCCATATCCCAACGCCGGTGGGAGAACCCCCAGCGGGTCAGGCGCGCGCACGCGCGTCCGGATCATTCCAGTACCTGGAAGCGGCGGGCGGGAAATCGCTCCGCTTCGCTGCTCCATGATTTCCGGTACCGTCAGCTGAACGATCATTTGCTGCTCCCAGTTTTCGGGGCGTCTCTCGAGCGTTCCTCTGATGACGCGCGTCGCATCGTTCCGCCGGATCCTCAAAACGAACGGCGCGCCCACTTTGAGCCACTTGACCAACTCAACGGAA
>JADGQU010000157.1 GCA_017881545.1 Gemmatimonadaceae bacterium | reverse complement strand
GTGGCCGCTACATCTCAACGGACGATCGCTACGAGGACTACGACATCAGCCAGGTGCCGGCGCGTCCATGGCCGACACACGAGCATCCAGTGCCGACGAAGGAGCCATGAGTGGCAGCGCGGTGATCGGTCTCGGAAATCCGCTGATGGGCGATGACGGGTTTGGCCTCGTGGCGCTCGCGCGCCTTCGCGACGAGTGGACGCTGGAAGGCGTCGAACTGGCCGACGGCGGCACGTGGGGGATGTCCCTCCTCCCGCTCGTCGAGGATGCGGAACGCCTCGTGCTGCTCGACGCTATCGCCGCAGGCATGTTGCCTGGTGAGGTGGTCGTGCTCGAGCGCGACCGGCTGCCGATTTACCTCACCCGCAAGCTGTCGCCGCACCAGGTCGACATGCGCGATGTTCTCGCGGCCGCCGAGTGGCGCGGCAAACTTCCGCTGGAAACAGTCGCCATCGGAGTGCAGCCGCAGTTGGTAGAGATGGGCATCGGGCTCAGCCCGGCCGTGGATCGCGCGGTGGAAGCCGCCGTCGGCGTCGTGATCGAACGGCTGTTGCAATGGGGGCATCGCTGCGAGCCGCGCGAGCCGGCGGCCGCGTGCACGAGATGAGCCTCGCGATGGAGATCGCCCGCATCGCCGAAGAAAAACTCGGCGATGCGGCGCCGCAGCTGGTGACCGTCGCAGTGGACGTCGGCGATTGCGCGGGCGTCGAGCCATCGAGTCTCGAGTTCTGCCTCGAAGCCGTGTTCGCCACTCCGCCCTTCGCCGGCGCGCGGCCGCACATCCTGCGCTGCAGCGGCGACGTTTTGCGCGTTGCATACCTGGAGATCGACGATGGCCGTCCGGACGATTGAGGTTCGCGAGCGCGTGATGGCGCGCAACGACGAGTTGGCGGAACAGGTGCGCTCGCGCCTCGCCGCGCACGGGGTCACGGCGATCAACCTCGTCTCGTCGCCGGGCGCGGGGAAGACGACGCTCCTCGAGAAGACGCTCGGCACGCTGGGCGAGGAGCTGGACATCGCCGTGATCACCGGCGACGTGCAGACTCAGAACGACGCCGACCGGCTGGCCGTGCACACGCGGCGTCTCGTCAGCGCGGTCGTCACCGGTGGCGCCTGCCACCTCGACGCACTGCAGGTGATGACCGCGATCGACGCCATCGAGCTCGATCAGACACGGCTGCTATTTATCGAGAACGTCGGCAATCTGGTCTGCCCGGCGAACTGGGACCTGGGCGAAAAGGAGATGATCATCCTGTTCGCCGTCACGGAGGGCGAGGACAAGCCGCTCAAGTATCCGAAGATGTTCGAGAACGCGCGGCGCGTCGTCATGACCAAAACCGATCTGCTGCCGCACGTTCCGTTCGACATGGATCGCGCCGTCGCCAACGCGCTGTCCGTGAACCCGAAGCTCGAGGTATTCCGCGTCTCGGCCCTGACCGGAGAGGGGCTCAGCGGATGGTTCGACTTCCTGCGCGATTCCGCTAGACCGGTCACCACCTCCGGATGACGGCGGCGCCGGCGATCGCCGCACGGTTGCTCCGCGTGACGGGCGTCGTGCAGGGCGTGGGCTTTCGCCCATTCGTATACCGACTGGCGGTGCGCCATGCGCTGGCCGGATGGGTGCGCAACGTCGCCGGAACGGTAGAGATTCACGTTGAGGGCGGTGCGGAGGAGCTCGAGGCTTTTCAGCAGGAGCTTCGAACGGAGGTGCCGCCTGTCGCCCGGATCGATGTTGTGGAGCTCGCCGCCGCCGTGCCGGCCGGCGCGCACGACTTCCGGATCATCGCCAGCGCCGACGCGGATGGCATCCGCCCCGTCACGCCGGATCTCGCCATATGCAAAGAGTGCGAAGCCGAGCTGTTCGACCCCGAGAATCGCCGCTTTCGGCACCCGTTCATTACGTGCACGAACTGTGGACCGCGATACACCGTCATCCGCTCGCTGCCCTATGACCGCGAGCGCACCTCGATGGCGGCCTTTCCGCTGTGCGCGCGCTGCGAGGTCGAGTACAACACGTCGGCCGACCGTCGCCACCACGCCGAGACCGTGGCCTGCCCCGACTGTGGACCGCGCGTCTGGCTCGAGCGCGAGGACGGCATTGCGCTGTCAGAAGGAGACGCCGCCATCCGGGACGCTGCTGCGGAGTTGCGCATCGGTCGAATCATCGCGATTCGCGGCATCGGCGGATTCCATCTCGCATGCGACGCGACCGACGACATCGCGGTGCGCCGACTCCGCGAACGCAAGCGGCGCGACGCCAAGCCGTTCGCGGTGATGGTCCGGACCCTCGACGACGCCCGCGCGCTCGGCGCGGTCTCCGCGCAAGAGGCCCATCTACTCACCGGCCCGGAGCGTCCGGTGCTGCTGGTGGAGAGAGCTGCCGGCTCGTGCCTCGCGCCAGCCGTCTCGCCCGGGCTCGACCGCGTGGGCGTGATGCTCGCGTACGCGCCGCTCCACCACCTCCTGCTAGAGGCCGTCGGCCGGCCACTCGTGATGACGAGCGGCAACCTCAGCGAGGAGCCCATCGCAATCGGGAACACGGAAGCGCGAATGCGGCTCCACAACATCGCCGATTTATTCCTGCTCCACGACCGGGAGATTCTCTCGCGGATCGACGACTCAGTCGCCCGCGTTGTCGACGGCGCGCCACTGCTGCTCCGCCGCGCCAGGGGCTATGCGCCACTCGCGCTGAGGCTTCCGGTTGCGTCTCCCCAACCGATCCTGGCCGTAGGGCCACACCTCAAGAACACGTTCACACTGGTCCGTGGCGACGCGGCCCACGTAAGCCCGCACATCGGTGATCTCGACACTATCGAGAGTCTCGAGCACTTCCACGCCACCGTCGAGCGATACGAGGATCTCTTCCGGATCGCGCCGACAGTGGCCGTGCGCGATTTGCATCCCGGCTACCTGTCCACCCGCGTAGCCGAGGAGCTCGGGCTGTCAAGAACTATCGCAGTACAGCACCACCACGCCCACATCGCCGCCGTGGCGGCTGAGCATGGGATCACCACACCAGTTGTCGGGCTGGCGTTTGACGGCACGGGACTCGGCGACGACGGTCATGTGTGGGGGGCGGAGACAATGGTCGCCGACCTCAACGGATATCGGCGCGCGGCGCAGTTGCGGTATGTGCCGCTCCCGGGCGGCGATCTCGCGGCGCGCGAGCCGTGGCGCGTGGCACTCGGCTACCTGTCACTGGAGCCCGGCGTAGCCGACGCTTTCGCCCTGGCATTCCGCGACATCGGGGCCGACTGTCTGATCACTGCCGAGCGCCAGATCGAGCGCCGGCTCAACGCACCATTGGCGTCATCGATGGGACGGCTGTTCGACGCCGCATCCGCCGTTCTCGGCCTCCGGCAGCGCGCCAGCTACGAAGGACAGGCGGCGATGGAACTCGAATCGCTAGCCGGCGCGCAGCCGGCCGAACCATTGACGTTTCCGGTGCGCGAGACCGGTGACACTTTCGTGCTCGATCCGATTCCGCTGCTCGCCGCACTCGGCGAACAGCGCCAGCGTGGCGTCGATGCGGGACTCCTGGCGGCGCGCTTCCACGAGAGTGTGGTCCGTGCCACTGCCGACGTCGCCATCAACGTGGCGGACCGAGCCGGCATCGATATCGCGGCACTGGGCGGAGGGTCGTTCCAGAACGCGCGACTGTTCGCGGGGATCCGCCGGCGCCTCGAGGCGCGCGGCCTGCGCGTGCTCGTGCCGCGCCAGCTCGGACCGAACGACGGCGCCATCAGCTTCGGGCAGGCGGCTATCGCAGCGTCGTTGCTGGCTCGCTGGGATTGAGACATGCTCGGGCGTGGGTCTCGCCGTCGTCACCCATCTTGTGTACCATTTCACCATCCACTTCGAGGCTGACACCATGGCGCTGCGCTCCGGCATCTACATCGTCCCAACGAACCGTTGGTACATCGAGAGAACCGTCTGGCTCATCGCCGGCGGCGTTCTCCTCGCGAGCACGGCGCTGGCGCTCTGGGTAAATCCGCTCTTTGTCGTGTTCGTGATCGCCACCGGAATGGCGTCGATCGTCACCGCCGTCACGGGCTTCTGCGTCGTCGGCAACGCGCTCATTCGGCTCGGGTTCACGCCGATGATCGGGAACAGCGCGCCGAAGGAGTCGGGGTTGTACTTCATGCCGACGGATCGCTGGTACCTCGAGCGCCGCATCTACCTTGCGGTGGGAATCAACATCTCCGTGGCGTCGGTGCTCTCGCTGGTGTTCAGTCCGTGGTGGCTGGCGTTCACCGGCTTCGTCGGCGTAGCGATGGTGTGGTTCGCCGTGACGGGGTTCTGCATTATGGCGAACGGCCTGTACTGGCTGGGCGCCGAGCCCAGGCTCGTTCCCGAGCGGAACCCGGTCGGCGCGCCCAGCAGAGCAGTTCCGGTCTCCAGCGCCCTTGGCGGAGCTTCGCACCAGGACATTTCGTAAGTGTTCGCCTGACAGACCTTCGGGGAGCTCCTGACTTTCGATTCGTCGACGACAGCTGTATAGTTCCCAGCGAGTACCTCGGTGCTCTTGCGCAACTGAAACTGAGATTTCGCAACCACCGAGCCAACGAGAGCGCCATGCACGACAATAATGTCAGCGCACTGGATCGCAACGTCCCGCGGCACGGAGCACGTCCCGCCCGTCCCGCCCGGCTCTCTGTACGAAAATTCCACGTGCGCAATGGCCGATCGTACGCGCGAACCTTCGTCCCGCTGACGGCATCGTTCATCGCAACGTTCCTGCTCGCGGGATGTGCCAACGACAAAATCGTCTTCCGCGATCGGGGGCCATTCAATCCCCCGGCTGACGCCGCGTCAGGATTCCTTGGCTATTTCGACCCGGGCACAAAGCAAACGACGTGCGGCAACTGTCATGTCGACTTCCAGACGAGCTGGAAAGCGACCAAGCACGCAGGCGCCTATGACGCCGTGACCACCAGCACGGTCAAGACGGCGGCGTGTTACAGCTGCCATTCGCTGACGGGCAACGGCAACGCCGCGAGCGGCACGGTAGTCGGACATGACAAGGTCGCGGACTCCGCGTATTTCGATGTCCAATGCGAAAGCTGTCACGGTGCGGGCCTTCAACATGTTGAAGGGGTCGGCCAGGGAATGCTGATAAAGCCGCTCGCAAAGCTCAGCATGATCGGTACGGGCAACTGTGGCGATTGCCATTCCGGAACGCACCAGCCGTTCGTGGAAGAGTGGAGGGCGTCCAGACACGCAACCATAAATCCCTCGCGCGTCGCCAATGCTGATTGTGCAGGCTGCCACGAAGGTCGCGCGGCGCTCTTGCGGTGGGGTGTTGATGTGGATTTCGTCGAAAAAGACAATCCCACGAACTATCAGCCGGTGGCGGCCTGCGCCGTCTGCCACGACCCGCACGGCTCAGGCAATCCGAGCCAGCTGCGCTTTCCGGTGACGTCCCAGGATCCCGATCAGAATCTCTGCATGAAGTGCCACAACCGTCGCAGCGAACCGGAGATCGGAACGAGCTCGCCTCACGCCCCGCAGGGCGCAATGCTGCTGGGATTTGCTGGCTATCGACCGCCGGGGTTTACATATGACACGGCACGGATCTACGGGTCGCACGCGACAACGCTGAACCCGAAGCTCTGCGCGGGATGTCACATCGCCAAGTTCACCGTGACGGACCCCGCGACCGGCGGATTCACATTCCAGGCGACGGGTCACTTGATGCGGCCGATTCCCTGCCTCGACGCCACTGGCAAGCCGACCGCCGACAAGACCTGCCCGTACACGACGGGCGCCAGGTCGTGGCAGACCTGCACGGCGTCCGGATGCCACGCCAGCGCAGCGGTAGCCGCGTCGCTGTTCACAACGGTCCGCGCCCGAATGAAGTCCTTTACAGATCAACTGTGGGTGGACTCGAACGGTAACGGCACACTCAACGCCGCGCCGGCTGACGGCGGTCTTCTCGCCCAAGTGAGAGCTTCGAGGCCAACCGAATGGAGTAACACTGACCTCGTCATCACACCGGCTGAAGGCGCTGAGTTCAACGCCCGGCTCTGCGGCGAGTTCGGCCAGACGAACGCCGACAACTCTAAGGGTGTTCACAATCCGTACCTGTGCGAGGCGTTGCTGACCGCCACGATCAGTTATATCCGGACCTACTACGGGCTGCCGGCTGCTCCTTCAATTGG
>JADGQU010000156.1 GCA_017881545.1 Gemmatimonadaceae bacterium | reverse complement strand
CGACCATCAGCTGGGTGCCGGGGCCGAAGGGGAGACGTCGGCCGTCGCGTGAACGTCATCACGCTTCTCCCACGTGGCGTCAGCAATGCGAAGGAGGTCTCCACGGGGGAGCGTCTCGAGCAGCCGCCAGCCGATGTCGAACGTTTCGTCGAGCGCTCGCCGGCCCGCCGGCTGCGCGATGAAATCCCGCTCGAATGCCTCGCTGAAAGCGAGCGCCCGATGATCCGCGGCGGGGAGCCCCGATTCACCGACGATCGCCGCCATGGTGCGAGCTTCGCGACCACGGGCGTAGATGGCGTACAGCTGATCGCTCCATTCGCGGTGCTCGGCGCGCGTGTGGTCCTTGCCGATCCCGCTGCTCATCAATCGGGAGAGCGACGGGAGTACGTCGATCGGCGGCCAGATGCCACGACGGTGTAGCTCGCGGCTCAGCACGATTTGGCCTTCGGTGATGTAGCCCGTGAGATCGGGGATCGGGTGCGTCACATCGTCATCGGGCATGGTGAGGATGGGGATCTGCGTGATGGAGCCCTGCTTGTCGCGCACAATTCCCGCACGTTCGTAGATCGACGCGAGGTCGGTGTACATATAGCCCGGGTAACCGCGACGACCCGGGATTTCCTCGCGCGCCGTGGCGATCTCGCGCAGAGCTTCGCAGTAGTGGGTCATGTCGGCGATGACCACGAGGACGTGCATGCCGCAATCGAACGCCAGGTGCTCGGCAGTGGTGAGCGCCAGCCGCGGAGCCATGATGCGCTCCACGGCTGGATGCGCGGCCTCGTTGAGAAAGAGTACCGTGCGCGGCATCGCCCCGCTCTCACGTACCCGTTCGACGAACTCGCGCGTCTCGCGCGCAGTGATCCCGACGCCGGCGAACACGACGGCGAACGGCTCACCGTGGGGGGCGCGCGCCCATTCGACGATTCGCGCCGCCAATTCGAGTCCCGGCAGGCCCGGTCCGCTGAACACGGGGAGCTTCTGCCCCCGCACCAGCGTGTTCATCGCGTCGATCGCGCTGATCCCGGTCTCGATGAAATCGTGGGGCCGGTCGCGGCGGACGGGATTGATCGGCGCGCCATTGATCGGACGGATCGCCTCGCCCACCGGCGCGGGGAGCCCGTCCCCGGCGGCGCCGTGGCCGTCGAATGACCGGCCAAGCAGCTCGCGGCCGACTACCGCTGTCGCCACTTCACCCGTGAGCACGACCTCGGCGCGATCGGGAGCGAGCCCGACGGAATCGTCGAGCAGCTGCACGACCGTGGTTTGCGCCCCGGCATCGATCACCTGTCCCCGGCGTTCGGGCTGGCCGCGAAGCCGCACGACCACCCATTCACCTAGCGCGACCCGCGGCGTGCGCTCCAGAAACAGCAGTGGTCCGGCCGCCGCTGCCGCTCCGCGGTGCGTGCGCTCCGGAACGAAACTCACGCGGTCACCACGGGCTTCGCGCCACGCACGGTGAGTGCCGCGGCAGCCTGTCGCACCGATTCGACGCGGACCGGCACGTCGGCTTCGCTCGCGTCACGCAATGCAGCGATGGCCCGTCGCGCCGGCACGAGGTCGAGCTCCGCGAAGGGCACCCCCGCGGCGAGCGCCGCTTCGCCGGCCTTGAGCAGCGAGAGTGCTGCCGTCCCGAGCGCGTACGTCTTCGACGGCGCGCACACCGCGTCGTTTGGATGATACGCGCTCTGGCGGAGCACTCCTTCGCGCACAATGGCGGCGACGTCCATCGTGAGGTGGTCGCGGTCTTCCAGCGCTTCGGGTCCCACGAGGCTTGAGATGTCGCGCAGTTCGCGTTCCTTGTCGAGCAACGCGAGCAGTGCCGCGCGCGTCGAAGCCCAGTCCGGGCCGCCATGCTCGGCGAACCAGGGCGTCACCTGATCGGCGTACAGCGAAAAGCTCGTATCCCAGTCGACGGCGGGAAAATGCCGCTGGTGAGCGAGCGAGGGGTCGAGCGCCCACATCGCACCCGCCACGCGCAGCGAGGCCTGAGTGACCGGTTCCGAGAAATCTCCGCCAGGCGGTGAGATGGCACCGATGATTGTGACGGTGCCTTCGCGCTCCGGGGCGCCCAGCGCACGCACACGCCCGGCGCGCTCGAAAAATTGCCCGAGCCGGCTGGCGAGGTACGTCGGGTACCCCTCCTCGCCCGGCATCTCCTGCAACCGCGCACCCATTTCGCGCAGCGCCTCGGCCCACCGCGACGTGGAGTCGATCATGAGTGCTACGCGATTGCCCTGGTCGCGGAAGTATTCGGCGATGGTGGCGCCGAGATAGATGGATGCTTCGCGGGCCGCTACCGGCATGTTCGACGTGTTCACGACCAGCACAGCGCGATCCATGATCGGCCGACCGGTTCGAGGGTCGATGAGTTCCGGGAACTCCGTCAGAACGTCGGCCATTTCGTTGCCCCGCTCGCCACACCCGACGTAGACCACGATATCTGCATCCGAAAACTTGGCGAGCGATTGTTCGATAATCGTCTTTCCCGTGCCGAAGCCCCCGGGAACCGCGGCGTTGCCGCCCTCGGCGACCGGAAAGAAGAGGTCGAACACGCGCTGGCCGGTGACAAACGGCCGCGTCGTGGGCAGCCGTTCCGCAATGGGCCGGGGCACGCGAACGGGCCAGCGATGGGCAAGAAAGAGCGGCGTGCCATCCTCAAACGAGCCGATGGACTCGCTGACCGTGAACTCACCGCTCGAAAGCGCGCCGAGTTTTCCTGACCGGCCCGGAGGTGCGAGCACGCGATGTGGGATACCCGCGCGCTCTTCGACGGTGCCGAGGACGTCGCCCCCATCAACGTGGTCGCCCGCCGTACGCGTCGCGATGAACCGCCACTTCTTTGATCCGTCGAGCATGTCGGCGTTCGCACCTGGCGCGATGAAGTCGCCGGTCGCCTCCGCAACGCGGGCCAGTGGCCGGCCGATGCCATCGAGCACGGCGCCGAGCAATCCCGGCCCGAGTTGCGCACTAAGAGCAGTGTTGAGCGGTTCAACCGGCTCCCCCACCGCGAGCCCCATCGTGTCTTCGTAGACCTGTAGAGTTGCCATGTCACCGCGCTGACGGATGATTTCGCCACGGATACGGCGCTCACCCACCAAGGCCATCTCGTAGAGAGCGCCGCGGAGGGGCGACGCTTCCACGAGCGACCCGGCGACCCGAATTATCGACGCTGTCACTGCAAGCGCACCCGGTAACCGATGGTCCGTCGCAGGAGCTCGAGAATGAAATTCTCGTCGGCCTTCTGCCCGGCCCACGCCGGCGACGGAATGGGTACCAGCACCGGCACCGGCCTACGCTCGGCGCCGCGGCGCACGGCGGTGGGCAGCGTGTCGAGGAGTCGCTGTTCAACCAGCAGGATTCCAAGGTCAGCTTGCGCGAGCGCGGCGACGAAGCGATCGAACGCTTCACGCGGGGTCGACACTTCGTCGACGGCAAAACCGGCGAGCCGGAACCCGGTGGCGAACCCCGGACTGGCGATTACGCGCACACGCAGACTCACGCGAGCGCCCCAGCGAGATCGGCGGGCTGCTTGCGTGGCACGCCCATCGCGATCCGCCACGTGATCTGTTGGAGTGCTTGCAGTTCGGCGCGTTGTCGGAGCCAGAAGGCGATCACGGCGGCGAGTCCGCCAGGTTCGCGAAGAGAGCGCCGGCGGAATTCGCCGATCATCGCGGAGAGCGCGGCATCAGCGGCGGTGCGCGGCCCAGGATGCAGCGCGGCAAGGAGGGGCGGCGCGGCGCGAACGCGTGTCGATAGATGCTGCGCGACCGCGTCCGGGCTCGCGTTGTCTGCGGCGAATGCCAGATCATCGAGCGTGACGATAGCGCCGCCAGATATGAACACCGAGGCTGGTAATGCGTCGGTATGGTGGCCGGCGAGCACGAGCGCAGCGGAGAGGTTCTCGAGGTCGATCGTGCGCTCGACGTAGTGACGCATCGCCGGATCCGCTCTCCCCGCGCACGCGCGGGCGCGCTGAGCCGACGCGCGTGCAAGCGCAACCTCGAACCGAAAGAGGTCCACAGTCTGGCGCGTGCCCTCCTCGCTCACCACGGTGCCGAACGGGTGCCGCCACGCAATGAGGAGGGCACCGATGGTTGCGAGGTCGCCGGCGCGCGACAGTTCTTCGAGCGCGCGGACGGGGAGCAACGGCGTTGGAACGAGTCCGGCCATACGCTCGGGTCCCGGTATTCCCCCAACGGCGCCGCGAGCGAGGGCGCGCACCGCCCGCCGGTCCTCATCGTCGATGAGCGGAGTGAGTGCTGTGATGCGCTCGCGCGCCCAGCGAACGATGAGTGCGAACCGCTGCGTCGCACGCCGTCGTGCCGCCAGCTCCAGGGCGTGCGGCTCGGCGACACGTGGGTCGGCGAGCGGCTCGATCGCACCGTACTCGGCGGCGAGGGCGGCAAACGCGGGCAGGTCGACACAGTCGGCAAGCCGCGCCAACTGTGTCGCTGAAAGCAGATGCGTTGAAAGGCCGCCCGCGCGCGCAACAAGGTCGCCCCAGTCAGTCACGAGCCGGCTGATTCGAGTTGGCGCGCGACCTCAATGGCGAGTCGCGCTCTCTCGCGCGAGAGACGCCGCGCGAAGGTGGCGTCAATCACGAGCGATCGATCGGCGGTCTCCAGCACTACTCCCGTGGTGATGGCATCGTCCTCGATCACGCGCAGCCCCGGTCGGTCGGACGCCTGCGACTCGAATACGGTGCGCACGGCCTGAGCCAGCGGCGCGGCGCATCGTGCGGACGCGTCTCCAGGCGGAAGATACGCCAGCGCATCGTGGGCGATCCCGGCGACGGCAGCGAGAAATCGCGGTTCCCCAGACCGGGCGGCAAGCGTTTCGTGCGCCGCGACGAATACCCGATCGAGCGCATCGGCGCGCGCGGCAAGCCATTCGCGCGCCGTGCGCGTGCGCGCGTCGGATCGGGCTCGGTCGAGCGCGGCAGCGTGCGCGCGCGCGCGTGCCGCCAGCTCGGCGGTCCGGAGCTGGGCCAGCCGCTCGTCCGAGGCGTTTCGGAGTCGCAATGCCTCGGCGCGCACGGCGGCGGTGCTTTGCTCAGACGCCGCGCGGGCGTCACGCCGAAGCTGTTCGAGCAGAGCCGCGCCCGGTGATTCGGCCATCGCTCAGCCGCCGCCGGCGCGCAGGATGAGGGAGAGCGCGACGATGAACCCGAGGATCACCATCGTTTCTGGAATGGCGACGAGGATGATCACCGTCCCCGCGAGCTCGGGTTTCTCCGCGAGTACGGCGGCGCCGGCGGAGCCGATCTTCGACTGGGCCCACGCCGTCGCGAGCGCCGTGAGCCCAATCGCGGCGGCGGCACCTATGGCTATCCACATGCTCATGCTGACTTCTCCTGGGTGGCGGGGACCATTGACAACGTGCCGTGACCGAACGGCTCGTAAGGATGGCCCCCGGGACTGTAGAACTTCCCGAAAAACTCGACATAGTGAAGACGCAACGCGTGAATCGCAGGGCTGAAAACCCCGATCGCGAAGTTCACGAGGTGGAACAGGAGGGCGAAGAGCAGGCCAACCGCCGTGCTCCCCACGGCCCCGACCATCTGATTGGCCACGACCGCGAGAATCACGGACGCCGTGCCGATCGCCATGACGCGCGCGTACGACAGCACGTTTCCGAGCGTCGTCATCAGTTCGATCATTCCGAGCACCCCTTCCGCAAACACGAGGACAGGGAACGCGACCAGCAGCAGTATCACGGCCGGCGTGAAGAGTCGCGCCGGAAGAACCTTGAACGCGGCCAGCAGGGCAGCCACGACGAGCAGGACCATCAACGCCGACACCCCGCGGCCCACCGCCCTCTTTGGATCCTTGCGTCCCGCCGCCACCGCGCCAAGCACGAGCCCAAGCACAATGTGCACGACGCCGAGACCCACCGCTGCGGCGAGCGTGGCGAACACCGCCTGCTCGCGATCCAGTAACAGCGGACGCACGCCCAGTGTGCGCCGGGCGATATCGCCGAAGAACTCGCCGAAGAGCACGCCGAAGACGATAGCGAACGCCGCGCATGGGCCCGCTATTTCCGCCGCTGTGCGGGCCAGCGACCCGGGTTTGGCACGCGCGTGCACGATGAGAGCGATCGCGCCCAGGACAACGCCATAGCCTACGTCGCCCATCATCATCCCGAAGATGAGCGGGAAAAAGA